>CAYXQH010000040.1:0-18338 GCA_964467425.1 uncultured Saprospiraceae bacterium | reverse complement strand
TATTAGTCTGTTTAAAGATTAGTTGCTGTTTTCTTTTACTAAAAATTTCCCGGCATACAATACGCGGTTACGGCCAGTAGGTTGGATTAAAAAGTAATGCACGCCTTCAGCGAGTTGAATGTCTTTCTGAAAATCAAATCGATAGATGAATTTATCATTTGCGGATTCTTTTTCTGACTCCTGTATAAAAGACAAATCGAACTGAATCGTTTCCTCTCGCCTGGTATAGGAAATTTGATTATTATTATAAAAGGCTAAAGTAAGTGATACGTTAGCTAAGTCTTTTATCGTTCGAAGCGATCCTTTTAATTTAAAACTAATGGATTCATTGTTAAACGTATACGTTTTCACCCCTTCGTAATCTGGAAAATCAAAGTCGAAATCTGTTTTGTTTTTATTGCTAGTCAGCAATGTCTCAAAATCATTATGTGCTGTAAAAGGATCCACTGATTCTTTCGGTCGGTTATCCTTCGAAAACTGAGGTTGATAATTTTCTCTATGTTCACTCCCATGGGTATCATCAACTTGGCTAAGATCTGGCTTTTGCTCCTCTTGCTTATTCGGTACTTTATCAACTTTTTTACATGAAAAAGAAAAGAGTACACAAAGTATGCTTATTGAAATAAACCCCAGAAAAGTTTTCTTTTTATTCTTAACCGCCTTCATGATATATGATTTCTTAATTTTTAATTATTATAATCTCCAAGTTAAACAAAATTAGGAGCTTATAAAAAAGGTAATTCGACTTAGATTAGATAGAGATAATCCATAAAGTATCGACCTATGTCTTTTATTTTTTAGAATCAGTAGAGTATTTTAGCATCTTTATATCCTATTCTCTTATTTTTATATTATTATTGGAACAATAAACATAATATATAAACATGGCACGAAAGAAATTTAAAATGACAGGATTTGCACGATTTTTTATTGTGATGCTAATCCTCGCCCCTTTGGCTTATATTGGTGCATCTTATGCGAATGGTCAAGATGGAATTGAAAATTTTAAAGACCTTTTTAAAGGTAAAATAAGTATGGGCAATAATTCGGAGGCTTCTACAGATACTAAAGAAGTGGAGATTCCTACTCCTGCTCCAAAGCAAGAAACTTCTACTACTGATACCAATTCAGATGCGTTGAAAGTAAAAGATAAAAAAATCAAACTACTGGAAGAACGTAATGAAGTTTTAAAAGAACTACTAGATGAAAAATCAGATGAACTAATGGAAACTAAGCTTAAATTAAAAACAGTAGAGAGTGAGCTTTCAGCGATTCAAGAAGCGAAAAACGGAGAGTAGTCAGATTGAGGGATTGAGGGATTGAGGGATTGTCAAAGAAAAAATAAACAAACAAAACTTTACGAAAAATGAACTTAGAACCTTTGTTTTTAGAATCTCTTCTTGGGTTTACTGGCGGAGATTTTGTTTTAAAAATGATTGTACATACGCTTGCTATTTTTATTGCTGCAAAAGTATTGAGCGGTATTGAAGTTAAAAATTTAAAATCTGCATTATTTGTTGCTATTGCCGTTGCCTTTCTTAATTCAACCTTAGGCACCTACCTTAGCGAGCGGACTGGCCTTGAAGTTGGAGTCCTCAGTTTTATCATTGATGGAATCGTTTTATTAGTGGCGTCCTGGTTTCTGGATGGCTTTAAAATAAAAGGTATATTATGGGCTTTCCTCCTTGCCGTCGTCTTAGCTTTGCTTAATGGATTTCTATTTAGGTTTATTGCGGGGATATAGGCATCATTCGCCTTCGGCTCTCATGGTGATTGGAGCTAACGCTCCTTGTGATTGCGCCTGACGGCGCTTGTGATTGGAGCTGCGCTCCTTGTGATGGAACCTTCGGTTCTGCTGAGGGTAGATAATCTAGATTGATGGTTTGTAATATAATTTTGTTTTTAAGTTTTTGGCTTATAAATGAATCTGATCTTATTTTTATTTTAGAACATAATTTCTCTTTGGTGTATTTTCCTATTTTCAAATCTTTTCCCTTTGCTTTTTGATTGATCAATCTTTGCCTTCCATTTGAAATCATCCTAAATTTTAGCGTTCTTTGTATTTTATTTTTCAACCTAAAATACGACCCAAGTAATGATAAAAATACTCGTTAATGATGGTATCCATCCTGATGGCAAAACCCAATTAGAAGGAGCTGGCTTCGAAGTGAGTACTGAAAAAGTTGCTCAGGATAATCTTCCAGCAGAATTACCAAATTATCAGGCTATTGTAGTCCGTAGTGCAACGAAGGTTCGGAAAGAATTGATCGACCAGTGTCCGAATTTGAAAGTGATTGCGCGAGGTGGTGTAGGACTGGATAATATTGATGTTGATTATGCGAAAAGTAAAGGTATAGCTGTGATCAATACTCCTGCAGCTTCCTCCGAATCTGTTGCGGAATTGGTTTTCGCACATATGTTTACTTTAGCTCGTTTTTTACATCAGGCGAATCGAGATATGCCTCAAAAAGGAAATACGGAGTTTAAAGCTTTGAAAAAATCCTACTCAAAAGGGATGCAGCTTCGAGGGAAAACACTCGGTATTATTGGCTTTGGGCGTATAGGTCAGGAAACAGCGAGAATTGGTTTGGCCTTAGGAATGAACGTTTTACCGGTTGACCTGATGATTAATGATGCAACAGTTAATGTCGACCTGTATGGTGGTGCTGAAAAATTGTCTGCAAACTTATTCACTGTCGATTTGGAAACTATGTTAGGACAAGCAGATTTCATTAGCTTGCATGTTCCTGCAGTTGGAAAAGCAATTCTTGGTGCTTCGGAATTTGAAAAAATGAAAGATGGAGTTATAGTGATTAATTGTGCAAGAGGTGGTACGATAGATGAGCAAGCTTTATTGGAAGGACTTAACTCTGGAAAAGTAGCTGCCGCTGGTTTAGATGTTTTTGAAAATGAACCTACTCCATTGAAAGCGCTTTTAGATCATCCAAAAATTTCTTTGACGCCGCATATTGGTGCTTCAACGATGGAAGCTCAACGAAATATCGGATTAGAATTGGCTGATAAAATTACTGCGGCTTTTGAAGCTGTAGAGAGTTAAATGGAGAAAGCTTAAGTTTGTATTTTTGACACGGAGTTTCACGGAGTATTATTTGGAAACGATTTATAAGACTTGTATTTAATAAAAAACGGTTTTCGACTTTAGGATTACGGAGTGTCCGAATGATTAAAGTCGAAAACCGTTTCTATTTCTTGTCTATTTTCTAACGAAAGGTTAGCACCTCTATTTCGAATCTTAATACTTCATTTTTTCCTATAATCGTTTTCCTAGGTGGCATCATCCCATAGGCTAATTTAGAAGGAATGATAAAGGTTCCTTTTCCTCCTTTTTGCAACAGTGGAATTACTTCCTGCCAACCTGCAATCATTTGCGTCAATTTAAACATTAAAGGGGTGTCCCGACTATAAGAGGAATCAAATTCTCTTCCGTCCAATAAGAATCCCCGATAATGAGCGGTAATTTTGCTATTTAAAGAAGGACTCCCTCCAGCTCCGGGAGAATCAATTTTATAATAAATACCAGAATCTGTTTTAGCATAATCCAATTGATTGTCAATTAGATAATTTACGATAATGTTGCGTTCAATTTCATCGCGGGTAGTTGGATTAGCAATCATATCTTTTAAATAACGTTCGACAAAAGGACCTTCCATTCCTTTTTGCTTAACTGGATCCTCTACATGTTTTGCCTGTTCAGAAGTGCAGGCAGTAATAAATAGAACGAAAAAAATAAAAAGGTTAAAAGTGTTTTTCATAGGTGGTTTAAATTTTATCATCCAATGATTCAATGATTTTTTGACACAGATTTTCACGGAATGTTAATCATTCATTCGATTATTTGCAAAAAGAACAAGTGCCCAGATGTTTTTCCGTTTTGTTTTTCTAATTAATTTTAAAACCTCGACATTATCTTTGAATAGTTTATTCAGCTGCTTTTTCCAACCTATTCTTTTTAATAAAATAAGCTGATCGTCTTTTTGAATAATATCTGCAACTTTACTTATCCTTCCCCCCGAGTCACCACTTCCTCCGCCCATTCCATCTTCAAAATACATTCCGCTATCATGACCAAAATAAGAGAACTGAAAGAATTTGTAGGTTCCATCCGGAATCAATGCTTCGACAAATACATATTGATTATCCTCCTTAAAAGGATTTTTCCACCCATACTTATTTTCAATAGCCACAAATTCAAATTGCTGCCCTTTATAAATAAATCGAAAACCTTTGCAAGAATTCGGTAGCAATACTTCAGGATTAGAGTCAGGACTGGCGAATTTTACTTTCCAATAAATGTATTCCTTAAAAACGGTTTTATTTAAGTAGGCTGTTGGTATTTCGAAATGTCCTTTTACGGATTCATTTTTCATATTAACATACGCTCCTTCTGCAATCGCCGTTGGAATAGCATGGAGACTAAATCCAAAGCAGCAAAGAAAAAAGAAGAAATATATTCGCCTCATGTTTTTGTTAATTCTTATTGAAAACAAAACCTATTTTGCAGGTCTTATTTTTGTATTTTCCTGGATCCAACAAGGTACTTTATAGTTATCTCCAACTTTGTAACCTCGCTGAAAAATATCCTCCATTGAAGGCATAAACTTCTGGTATCTTCCGATCAACTTATTGGCTTCTTTAGCTGCAGACGGATCTACACTTTTCGCTTTTCGCCATTTATCAATAGCAGGCCAAGTGACCACTTGACTATTCCAACCTCTACCTGAGCCACAAAGCGGACCACTGGAAGCATATAATTTTCCAATTAAGAGATAAGGGGCTCCCCAATTTGGTTTATGTTTTAAAGCTTCTCTCGCTGCTGCTCTCGCTTTTGCAAATTGTTTTAATTCGCCATAGTAAATTTTAGCAATCGTCAAATGATATTTAGCTTTTATCTCAGAATCAGTGGATTCATCTGCTTTGGTTTTATAACAATCAATAGCTTCCTGGTATCGGCCCTCAACCAAAAAGTCTCTACAAGTTGGTCCTGTACTTGGTCCTGGTTTGAAGCAGTTGGTTTTATACGCTGTAAAAACAGCATCCACTTGAGGGTCTTCGCCTGAACATTCCGCCCATTTCATTCGACTTAACACCAAAACTATTGAATCACAATCTGTTGGTCCATTTTCAAAACTTTTAAAATATTGTTCTTTATAATAATCACAGTCATAAAATCCTTTGAGTCCTTCCAAGGTCTTTAATCTTGCAGGTGCATAGGAATCTACCACATCCCAACCCTCACTAGTCCATTTGGAAGCGGATAATTTGCTTCGGTTGTTATTTAAAATGGTCAACATTTTATTCGCATAAGTACTTGCCTCCTCCTTTGTTATTTCTTCACTTAAAACAAGATTAGCTAATAAAGAGGTGAACGGATTAAAAATAAAAGCCGGTGCTTTACCACCTTCCAGATCGAAGGACTTTTTGAACATATTGAATTTTTCAATATCAGTAGCGTATTCAGAATACTTATAATAGACATCGAAAGCTTTTCGGCCGATGGTGAAACCTTCTCGACCATAGCATCGAATCACTTCATCATATATCTCTAAAGCTTTTTTGACATAACCATCTCTAACTAATGAATCTTTTTCAATGGATGCCTTGTATTCGTATAGTTTAATCCCATCTCCATAATGTGTATTTCTTTTTCCATCAGCGGCAGGAGCCACTTCAAATACAGCTTTCCAATTTTCGAAGGTACGATCCAGTTCTTCCGCATTAATCTTAGAAAGATCGCTTGCTTGTCGAATGTTTTTCATAACATCCCGATAAAGGCTGTGCATGATTTTCACTTTGTCTTGCTGGCTTTTAGGGAGGCTCATCCAATTCGTACATGGGCTTAGATCCTCATCCACAGGCTTCTCAATCACGTCTGGTTTATCTTCCATAACAACAGGAGGTGCTTCAGGCGGTTTAGGTGTACAAGCCACGATCGTCAATAAAACTAAAAGGTAAAATACATGTTGAATCTTCATAATTAAAAATTAATTGATGAGAGAATATGGATTAGTGGGGCTTTTAATTTTAGTTTTCAAAACCGAAAATAAAAAAAAGCTCCGTTTATATAGATTATAAACGGAGCTTTTTCGGTGTATGAGAAAAATTAAATTTTCATTATTTTTTTAGTTGACTCTGATTTTCACAGACTCTCCGATCCAACATCCAATCTTATAGGATCCGCCAACTTTATATCCAGCCATAAAGACATCGCCTTTGTCTGGTTTTTCACTAGCATATTTTCCAATTTTTCTACTCGCTTCTGCCTGAACATCTGGATCACTATCAATTCTTTTTGCATAAGCATATTTATCAACTGCAGCAAGCACCACCATTCTTTGTTGCCAAGGTTCTTTTCCACAGCTACGCGTACTTGAAGCATACATATCTCCGATCATCAGATAAGGCTTACCCCATCCTGGTCGTAGTTCAGCTGCTTTCAATGCATTGGTACGAGCAGCTCCTTTCTTCTTCAACTTACGGAATTGGATAGAAGCAATAGAATTATAATATCCTGCTTTTTTACTATTATCAGCTTCAGCTGCAATAGCTTCTTTATACTTAGCAATAGCACCTGCAAAATCTCCAGCTTTATACATTTTATTGGCCATTACCCCTGGATTATTCGCTTCAAATTCAGCCTGACGTTTCGCATTTTCCTCTGCAGCATACTTTGACCAGTTTGCTTCGAGTTCATCTAAGAACTTGCTACTACCCGACTCACAACCTTGTTGCTTAAGTGTAGTAATCGATGCTTTTAGAAAATCTTTATTATTTTCATTACCTGGATATGTCGGTTTGATCTTGTCTACAAAATACTCGCAGTCAAAAATATTTCTTTCGATCTGTGCAAAAACCTGATTCATCGTCGTTTTTGCGTACTCGTACTGCGCTTTGAGTTTTGTATTATTTGCGATATTATGATCAGCAATTTCGTTTAGCTTAGCATGAACACCTCTTGCTGTTTCCTTATCCATTTTTTCATTTGTAAATTGATAAACAACCACTCGAGCATAAGGATCAAGAACGATATACTCTGTATCATTTCCACCTTTTTCAACCGCTTCTGCTAATACAGAAATAGTTGCATCATAGGAACTTCTCATTTTATCCGTTCCTTCAGCTCCGATACCATAAAACATATCAAAAGCTTTTCGTCCTAGTGCATAGGAAGGAAGTCCTTTTGTTTTATAACATTCCTGCTCTTCATCGTACATTTTCATGACGGTATCATAATACTCTTTTTTCTTTGCTTTATCCGTTTCATTTATAAGCATGTACGAGTACAATTTACGACCATCTCTCCAATGAGAAGGACGCTGGCCATCAGCAGCTGGTGCTGCTTCATAAGCTGTTTTCCAATTGTCAAAAGCGATTTTAAAATCTTCGTCTTTAAGCTTTTTAAGATCATCCACTTTTTTGATACTGCTCATGTACGTTCTATAAACCGAATGAGCTTTTAGTGCAGCATCACCGTTTGGGCTATCACTAAATTTAGCACATTGTGCAAAAGAGACTTGTGCTACTGTAACTACAATTAAAAGTGTAAAAATTGTTTTTAATGTTTTTTCTAAATAATGCATGGCTAATTGAATTTTCGTTTAAAGAACCAACTGTTGTCGTTCAATGTAAATCCTACGGTCATCTGTGCGTAGGTTTCTTTTAAAAACTGATCTGAACCAAATTGCCCGAGTTCGAAGGCCACATTCACAAAAGACTGTTGTTGCCTTGGTAATATAACAGGAAAACCTAGCCCAATTGTTATACCGTAGTTAGTTAATTGTTCGTTAAATCCGTCATTTCGAGGGTCTGTAGCGTAAAAAGCACCGAATCTATAGCGCATTCGCTTAGCATAACTATTATATGACGCAATATCTGGTATAAATTCTCCTCCAACTGCAATCCTATAGGTATCATTCAAGCCTCCCTCTCCTTTCGACTCATTCCTATACTGGCTCCATAAAGCCTGGGTATAATTGATTCCTACTCTTGCTTTACTTTTGTTTCGATATATAAATCCTAGTGAAAATTCAGCGGGTAATTTACCCGAACCATTTACCAAAGGGTCATATTGAATGGTATCCAGGTTATTATAAACCGGGTTGAAACGACTATTAAAGACTGTACTTTTTGTACTGAAATCAAGCGTCGAATTGCCATAAACCCCTACTGAAAGCACTTTTCCGTTCAAATCTTCTGAATTTTTCTTTTTAAACTTAATGTCATATTGCGCTCCAAAATTCCAGATAAAGCCACTATGACTGATATCTGTAAGGATCAAATCCCGATAAGAGGCAAAAAGGCTATCAAAACGAACTTCCTGGTTTTGTTCAATTTTTCCAAAAAGGTAGCCAATATTAGCTCCAAAAGAGATATCATTTACTTTGACTCCATTTCCCCACAAAAGTTTATAGGTACCCCCCGTTCCTTGAAAAGAATATTTAATTAAGTCGATTTCTGGCCGAGTTTCCTCGGTTTCAACAAGGTATCCTACATTACTATAAGGCAAAAGGGCAATGTTCATCCCCCAATTTACTTTTGATTCATCCCGATCCAATACCCGGCTAACGGGGTTTTTCATTGGAAAGCCTAAGGACAAATAGGCTAAATTACCGCTCCAAATCCCTACTTCTTCCGTAGAAGACTTCAAATTTCCATATTTAGAGCGCACTCCTACTTCAAAAGAAGTAGAATAAAGGTGCCCTAATGATGCTGGATTATTAAGGTTTACATTATATGCATCATGATAAGCTGCGGAAAGGTCAGCCATACCATTGAGGGTAGCATAGTTCGAATTCCATAAGTCCCCAAGCCCGATACGGGAATATGGAGAATTAAATTTTGGCTGGCCATAGAGTACTACGCCACCAAACATTAAAACGATAATAATTTTATACCTACTCCAAAAGTTGGACATTATATTTCAATATTTTATTCAATCCTAAAAGGACTAAATTTGGATTCACAAATATCTGAGTTTTCAGGTTTCTAGCAAAATATTTTGCATCTCCTCCTGTTAAAAGCACTTGTAAACGTCCAAATGATTGCTTGTAATGTTGAATATTACCCTCTAATTCCATCGTTGCACCATGTTGTGCTCCAGTTCGAATCGAGGTTACTGTATCTGTTCCGACGGTATTCGACAACTTTTTGCGATTTACCAAAGGTAGATTAGCAGTAAAAGCGTTCATAGCCTTTAGACGCATTTCAATGCCCGGAGTAATGCTTCCTCCATGATAAATTTTATTTTTATCAATAAAATCATAGGTAATACAGGTTCCTGCATCTATGATTAAGCAGTTTTTGTTCGGAAAAATATCGGCTGCAGCAACTGCTACAGACAATCGATCCCTCCCCAAAGTTTTGGGTGTTTTATAATTATTGGTTATCGGTAAGGCAGTTGTGTGAGAAAGCCTCAGGTAAAAATATCTTTTTTCTAAGGTTTGCTCTATTTTTTTGTCAATGCCAGCAGTCGTTGAAACCGCAGCATATTTTATTTTTTTCTTTCCCAACCATTGATCCAATACTTTTATTGACCAGCCTTTATCAAATATCCCTTTTTTCAAAAGCTTTTCCCCGCTAAAAACGCCTAGCTTAGTCCTAGTGTTGCCAATGTCAATGATCAGATTCAACTATGCTTTTGTTTTAATTGATGCGAAATCAAGCAGTTAAGGTGTAAACAAGGGTTTAAAGCGAGTTAAGAGGTTAATGCGAAATTCTTAACTCCCTTTAACTTCTTAAGTTCTTGCACTAATGTTTAAAATGACGCACACCAGTTTTCACCATGGGAATGCCATGCTCATTACAAAAATCCACACTTAACTGATCCTTAATTGATCCTCCTGGTTGTATGACCGCTGAAATTCCTGCTTCATGAGCTATTTCTACACAATCAGGGAAAGGGAAAAATGCATCCGAAGCCATTGCTGCTCCTTTTGTATCAAATCCAAAATGCCCTGCTTTTAGAATTGCTTGTCTTAAAGCATCTACCCTACTGGTTTGTCCACACCCCATTCCAATCAACTGATTATCTTTTGCTAAAACGATCGTATTGGATTTCAAGTGTTTGACACATTTATTTGCAAATAATAAATTCGCCGTCTGTATTTCATCTGGACTGGCATTGGTCATCACCTCAAAGTCTTCTTTCGTTTCACAATTCAAATCCGTGTCTTGTTCAATGACTCCATTTAGCAAGCTTTTAAAGGATCGCTTATTAACATGGAATTTCTTTATTTTTAATAAAACACGTTTTTTCTTTTTTGATAAAAACTCCTGAGCATCTTCATTAAAATCCGGAGCGATCAAAACCTCATAAAACAACTGGTCAATTTCTTGTGCCGTTTCTAAATCCATTGGCCTATTACAAATCAGTATTCCTCCAAATGCCGAAACATTATCTCCTGCCAAAGCTGCTTTCCAGGCTTCAATTAACGTTGGTCGAACTGCAACACCACATGCATTGGTATGTTTCAATACCGCAAATGCCGGATCACCCGCTTCAAATTCTGCCATTAAATTTACTGCAGCATCTACATCCACCAAATTATTATAAGATAATTCTTTTCCGTTAAGTTTTTCAAACATACCATCTATATCACCATAGAAGACCCCTTGTTGGTGAGGATTTTCACCATAGCGTAAGACTTTTGAAGTATGAATACTTTGTTTGAATGCTAAATCATCCGCTCCTTCATTGAAGTAGTTAAAAATTGCCGTATCATAATGAGAAGAAACTTTGAAAGCTCGTCTTGCTAATTCTTTGCGATCCTCTAAATCTGTTGATCCTGCTTTTTCTTTCAAAAGCTTATAGATCATTTCATATTCGCCTCTGGATGGCACCACCACTACATCTTTATAATTTTTGGCTGCAGCGCGAATCAAAGAAATTCCTCCAATATCAATTTTCTCAATGATTTTTGATTCATCATCCGTACTCGCCAAGGTATCTTCAAATGGATATAAGTCGACAATGACTAAATCTATTTCTGGAATATCATATTCTTCCAGTTGAGCCAGGTGTGCATCTTCTCGTCGTGCTAACAATCCACCAAATACTTTTGGATGTAATGTTTTGACGCGACCATCTAAGATAGATGGGTAGGAAGTGATATTTTCGACCGCTTCAACACTAACACCAAGTCCTTCAATAAAGCGTTGAGTTCCTCCAGTAGAGTATAATTGAACGCCCAATTGGTCCAATTCTTTAACGATATCCTCCAATCCATCTTTAGAAAAAACAGATATCAATGCTGATTTTATCTTTTTGTTTGCCATGAATATATTTTAGTATTGGTCAAAAAGTAAATTTTCTCTTTTGGTTTAAATAGTTAGCTCAACAACACTCATTTTCTATCGTTTTTGTTTTCTCTAACTATTTAAAGTCGGAAATTAATTCTTTGACCGTTTTTAAGAAGAAGATAAGTAAATCGGGTTCTCTCAAAAGATTTGCAAAAGTACGGATTAATGCTCGAATAACAAAGCAGGATTACAGCCCTAATTAGCACTATTTTTCTGATTCTGAAACCTGACTTTTAGGAATTTTCAACGAGAAAAACATCCGCTTTTAATCTAATTTAGAACTAGCAACCAACAAAAACCGGGGGATCTTCATCTTAATTATTGACAACGAAGCATAAGGTCTCCCGGTTTTCTTTCAGCAAAGAATATAAAGCTATGATTTTTGATAATTTTTAAAGTGCTGCCAATGAAATCTATTTACCCATTACTCTTTTTCTTAGTCTGCTCGGTTTTGTCATTTGCTCAGTTTGATAAAAACAAAGAGATTCTTTTTGAGGATCTTGAAGTAGCATCGAAAGAGAATCCACTTCGAGTTTATCATCTCGATTTAAGTAATCAAGGTTTAAAAGAATTTCCTGAAAAAATCCTGGAATTTGAAAATCTGATTTATTTGAACCTTGGCTATAATGAGATTTCAAACCTCAACGATTTAGATTTTTATTCTTTAAAAAAATTAGAACACCTTGATCTTTATGGTAATAAAATCAAAGTGTTCCCTTATGAAACACTAGATAAAGCTAAAAACCTATTAACTATAAATCTTGCAGAAAATGAGATATCCGAAATCGACAACCAGTTAAATCGACTTCGTTTTTTAGAAGAATTAGACCTCAGCGGTAATCGTATTTTAAAAACAGCAGAAGATATAAAGCTACCTTTTCTAACCACTTTAAAATTAGATCAAAACTATTTAACGGAAACCCCATCGTTTATCTTTCAATCCCTCAAGCTGGAGCACTTAAATCTTTATGGAAACAGCATTAAAATTATTTCAAAGGAGTTTCGTGTTTTTCCAAAACTAAAATATTTAAACATTGGAGATAATCCTTTGGAATATATTTCGGATGCATTTGCTTATAGAAAACTGAATACTCTCATTTTGGATTGGATTGATTTTTCTAATAACAATCTAAAACTCGATTTTATCCAAAAATCCAGTCGCCTTGAAATACTTTCAATGGAGCATTGTAACCTAACTGAAATTCCTGAATCTGTTTTTACATTACGTAGACTCAAAGAGTTTTCAGTTTTAAATAATGAGTTACTTCACGTTAATAAAAAGATTACAGGAAATAAAAATTTAGTAAAACTTTGGCTTGGTGGAAACAATATCAAAGATTCGGAACTAGCTTTTTTAAAACAAAATATGAAAGCAACCGAGATCATTATCCGTTGAAAAAAATCAATAAAAACATGAAAATCGTTTTGTCATTAAGTGTGGTGGCACTGATTTCTTTAGGATCTTTTTTGGGAAATTTCAGCCAAGTTGATTATACGGGAAAGTATTGGCCTAAGCAAGGAGACCTAAAGGTTGGTAGCTCTTTATTATTGAAAGATGATGGTAGCTTTGATTATTCAATTTTTTACTTAGAGGATATCGTTTACGCAACAAAAAAAATCAATGGTGAATATATAGTTACTGGGAACGAATTAAAATTAATTCCACGCTCTTTTGAAAGCACATCCAATCATTTTGACACCAGAGATTTTAGAAAAATGAGTGGCATCAAAATCAGAAATAACATAGAGGGCCTCATTACTGCTCAGTCATCACCGGCTCTTTTTAAAAACCAATTAACCGCTTTCGAATCAGGTACCTTACAATTAAAACCAAAATACTTCATCAAACAAATCAAGCAAAAAATAAGCCTTTGCCAAATGGATTTAAAAACAGAAAAATACATTCCGACCCTAGTCCACGAATAAGGTTTCTGTATTCATTTTATGTGCTTTTAAAAATATATTTATGAGACTATTCTACCTTTTAATTGGATTTCTTTTCATAAGCAACACACTATTTAGCCAGACGTCCATCTATGGAAAAGTAACCGATACAAAGACGGGCGAAGAGCTTTTGTATGCAGATATTGTTCTAATGATGAATGATACTTTCGTCAAAAAAATACCTACTGATTTTGAAGGCAATTTTAGCACTCCTCTTAATCAGGGTATCTACAATTTAAAAATATCTTATAGAGGTTATGTAGAAAAACTAATTACTGGAATAGTCGTCAAAACTGGCCAAGGATCTAAAGTAGATATTCAAATGGAAGAGGATACTAATCTTTCTACTCAAACTTCTATCTACGGAAAAGTAACGGATGTTGAAACAGGCGAAGGGCTTATTTGGGCAAACATTGTTTTAACTAAAAATGGCGTTTTTTTTACTGGAACAGCTACAGATTTTGAAGGAAATTACAACATTCCAGTTGATCCTGGCACCTATGCTGTAAAAATTACTTACACTGGATATCCAGAAAAATCAATTACAGGAGTTATCGTCAAAGCCAACCAGAGTAGTAAACTAGATATCCAGATTGAAGAGGGGTTTATAATATATTGTGGACATTCTGAGTACAAAATCCCATTAATAGAAATAGAAAACACTACTAGTAAGACCGAAATGACTTCTGAGCAAATCCGAAATCAACCATCCAAAAACATCACCGAATTAATTCAAAGCACCCCAGGCGTTTCGATAATCAATTTTTAATTATTTCCAATATCTACTCTATAATTCTATGTGGTTTTAAAAACGCTATCACGATTATTTATTACGCTTAAAAATAAAGTTATGAAACTATTCTACTTTTTAATCGGAATGCTTTTTATAAGCAATGCGCTATCTGCTCAAACTTCCATCTATGGAAAAGCAACCGATGCTGAAACAGCGGAAGAACTCATTTATGCAAATATTGAATTATATAAAAACGATGTTTTCGTAGTAGGAGCAACTACAGACTTTGAAGGGAATTTCAGTATCCCACTTGATCCTGGTACCTATAATTTAAAAATAACCTACACCGCCTATCCGGAAAAATTAATTACCGGAATTATTATTAAGGCTGGTCAAACAATTAAATTAGATATTCAACTGGAGTATGGTATTCAACTTTGTAATTTTCAAGTTATAAGTTCCTCCCATCCTTTAATCTATCAAGACGACACGACAAGTGGCCGCACAATAACTTCAGAAAAAACCCACAACCAACCTTCGAAAAATATTAATGAAATAATTCAGAACACCCCCGGTGTGTCAATAATCGATTTTTAGTCTATAAGTGTTCTTTGATCCTATTTAGTTTTAAAAAACACATCGGCCATTATTTATTACGCTCAAAAATAAAGTTATGAAACTATTCTACCTTTTTATCACAATGCTTTTTATAAGCAACACCCTATCTGCCCAAACTTCCATCTATGGAAAAGTAAGCGATGCTGAAACGGGCGAGGATCTCATTTTTGCAAATATTGTTGCAAAGAAAAATGGCGTTTTCGCTGCGGGAGGATCTACAGACTTTGAAGGGAACTTCAGTATCCCAGTTGATCCTGGCACCTATAATGTAAAAGTCTCTTACACAGGCTATCCGGAAAAATTAATCACAGGAGTGATCGTTAAAGCTGGACAAGCAACCAAAGTGGATTTTAAAATGGAAAATGGAATTGAATTATGTGAGGTTGTAGTCAGGAGTTATAAAGTCCCTTTAATCTCGGCAGACTGCACTAGTTCCGGTGGCACCCTAACAAGCAGAGATATTAGTAGCCTTCCTACTAAAAATATTTCAGCCATGGCTACGAGTACAGCCGGACTTTCAAGTGTAAGTTCTGGTGACGCAGTCACCATTAGAGGGTCACGTCCTGACGCAACAAGTTATTATATTGACGGAATCAGAGTTTCTGGGACACTAATAGCCACAAAATCTATAACGGAGATGAGTGCCTATGATTTATTAACGGGAACAGAAGCTTCTTCATCTGAAATTTTAGCAACGGAGATTATTTCTTTAAAAGATTATAGCAATTTAGAAGAGGTTCTGCCAACGCCCCCTAAAAAAGAGCGCCGTATTAAACCAGGTATTTTGACAGCAGGCGAATGGAATGCCCTCGAACATTGGCGATTTTGGAATGGTTTGCTCAACGATCAGGACAGATCAAATAAAAAAACATGGAATATAATTCCAAAAGAACGCTTTGTTGTACAGGTGAAAAGTCGCAACAACATCCCGCTTCCAAATGCAAAAGTAGAATTAATCGATGTCAAAGGAGAAGTGCATTGGACTGCAATTTCTGACAATACTGGCAAGGCAGAATTATGGGCAAATCTCTACGGTGGAAATGATAAAAAATTTAACATCATTGCCTATTTCAACGATCAACAGTCAAAATCTTATGTTGCAAAACGATTTAAAAACGGAAGAGTCCAGAAAGTAAAAATCCCAGTTGATTGTCAATCCTTCCATAAAGCAGACGTTCTTTTCGTGGTAGATGCAACAGGTTCAATGGGGGATGAAATCAGATATCTGCAAAGCGAGCTGGAAGATGTCATTAAAAATGTTCATGCGGAAAACAAACACCTTGACATTCAAACAGGAAGTGTATTTTATAGAGATCAACACGATCAATATCTGACCAGAGTTTCTCCCCTTTCCAGCAATCTAAATCAGAACATCAGCTTCATTCAAAAACAAGGAGCTGGAGGTGGTGGAGATTATCCAGAGGCTGTTCACTCTGCACTAGAGGAAGCATTAAAGCAAGACTGGCGACCAGATGCAATTACCAGAATCGCTTTTCTTTTACTTGATGCACCTCCGCATCAAGAAAAAGCTGTTATAAAAAATCTTCAAGCTACTATTCGCGCGGCTGCGGCTAAAGGCATTCGAATTATTCCAATTGCAGCAAGCGGGGTTAATCCTTCTACAGAATATTTAATGAAGGCTATTTCAATTGCAACAAATGGCACCTACGTTTTTATAACGGATGATAGCGGGGTTGGTCATTCGCACCTCAAACCTAAGGTAACTGACTTTGAGGTGGAAATGCTAAATGACTTGATGGTCCGATTAATTTCTGAATTTTCAAGTCAAAATAATTGTAAGAAAAGATCAAGAGAGTCTGAAAATTTGGAACGCCAGAAAACTACTTTTTCAGAAATAACAATCTATCCAAATCCAGCACAAAACGTTGTCAGTATTGAATTGAAAGAAGACATTAAACGTCTGGATATTTTATCTATAACTGGTAAAAAAATAAATAGCCTTTCTAACCTCAAAGCAGGAGAAACAAGAATTGATCTATCAAACTTTGCTAGTGGAATTTATATTCTACAATTTCATAAAGACAATAATGTCACTAGTAAAAAATTAATCATTGCAAAAGATTAAACGCATGATTCGAACTTTAGAACAAAGCTATATTCAAAGAAGTTTTTTAAAATAAAAAATTATGAAACTACATTTAATTTCAATCTTTGCCTCCATCTTATTTGTCAGCCAAATGTATGGTCAAATAACTATTTCCGGAAAGATTACTGATCATGAAATGGATAAACCACTAATCGGTACGAACATCACCATTACACAAAACGATGTATATGTAACCGGGGCGACTTCAGATCTCGATGGGAATTACAGCATTCGCGTAGAACCTGGCGTTTATACCATAGAGTTCACCTACATCGGCTATCAAACAGAAATCATACAGGAATATAAAGTTCACAAAAACACTGAAGTCGAATTAAATACGAAAATGTATGCTGGCGTTGTGCTACAAGAAGTTGTAGTGGTAGCCTATGACGGCTACAGGGTGGTATGCCAATCTACCGGCTGTTATTATGGTAGAGCAAGTTGTACACATGGCTGTTGTGCTGGTGTGGAAAAAGAGGAGAAAGAAGAATCAAGCAAAGTAGAAGAAGAGGACAGTGCACTAAAGCTCATAGAGGTGAAGGTCTATCCTAATCCTGCAAGTACCTTTGTAACCATTGAAGCCAAAGAATCTTTTGATGCCATAAAAATTATAAGTGCAGATGGAAAGATAGTTTACCAGAAAAATAATATCCATCAGAGGAGAACAGAAGTTAATCTCGATGGATGTGCAGCGGGGATGTACCTCATCTATTATACTTTTGGTGAACGAACCGCAATCGAAAAATTAGTAGTTAGCAAAAAATAACGGTGATAAGTCATTGGGGCATGAAGATTGTCGAAATCGGATTGGCTCAATGGCTGTTATTTTCAACTCCTATTACCATTACTCCAGTAATTTTTGACACGGAGTCTCACAGAGTATTATTTTCCTACAATAAAGTTTTTTGATTGGATGGCTTTTTCTTTTCCTCCTTTTTTTCTTCCTCTTCCACTACCTTTAAGTTTAGAATATTCCCCATGTGATAACACGTTCGGCATCTCGCTTCGTAACGATCCTGTTCTCCGAGTACAACGGTACCGCCTTCTTCTGAGATTCGATAAGAATGTGTAGCCAGATTCCCACAATGCTGACAGATGGCATGCACCTTTGTAATATATTCAGCTACCGCTAAGAGATTTGGCATCGGCCCAAATGGATTGCCTTTATAATCCATATCCAGCCCCGCAATGATTACCCGATTTCCACGCAAAGCTAATTTTTGACAAACAGATGGTAAATCCATATCAAAAAACTGCGCTTCATCAATACCAATTACGTTTACTCCTTCAGTTAATTCTAATAATTTATTAGAATGATCAATAGGAATGGAAAGAATAGAATTAGCATCATGAGAAACTACCTTAGCTTCATCATAACGTGTATCGATCTTTGGTTTAAAAATTTCCACTTTTTGATTGGCAATTTTTGCTCTTTTCAATCGTCTAATCAACTCCTCTGTCTTCCCTGAAAACATGGAACCACAGATCACTTCAATCCAGCCGCTTCGTTGTCCTTTAAAATGAGGTTCTAAAAACATATTAAAATTTGGGTTTCAATTAATAAAAAATAGCTTTTTACGCTATGATTTAGCACTTCGTCTAAATTTTTAGCATCTAAAG
>CAYXQH010000039.1:3404-18347 GCA_964467425.1 uncultured Saprospiraceae bacterium | reverse complement strand
CAGTGAAGTAAATAGAATAGTTAAGGTCAATTAATTATTCCAAAGTCGCCGGAGGTAAGTTTTACCTCCGGTTTTTATTTCTTTAGCAAATTTTCTAACTCGCTATACATAATCTGCATTTTAGAGCTCCTAATAACTTTAAACTCATCCTGTTTGAGTTCCCAATAATTTCTTGCTCGTTCTTGCTTTCCCAGATCATACAAACTAAAAACCTTTTTATAAACCGGATACAAATGAGCGGGACGTAATAACATCGCTTTATCATATTGCTTTATGGCCTCTTCAAACTGCGCCATTTCAAAATAACAATCACCGAGATGAATATATGCCTTATACGACGCATTCAATTTTTGAGCTTTCCTAAATATTTTTATAGCTTCATTATGTTTTCTGTTTTTCAATAACTGTATCCCTAAACTTAAATAATACTCATCCATAGATTTAAAATTCTGTTCAAGGCTGTAAAATGCTTGCAAATTTTCTTCTTGGTTGATCTTACTCTCTAAAAGCTCATTATATTCTCCCCATTTTTTAAACATAGTCATTTCTAAACCAATAAAACCAAAAATCGAAAAGATTCCAATCACAAAAACTGGCTTTAGGTTTTTAATTGAAATACTTCTATTTAGAAGCAAGGCAGGTTCATTAGCGCTCAATAAAAAGACTATTAAAGAAAAAAGAACAGCAGACTCTAAATACTGTAAAGGGAACATAAATAACAGAATAAAACCTAAGGCAAGCACAAAAAGAAAATTCTGTTTATTTATCAGGCCAATAAAAATCAAAAGTAGTCCAACAATTCCTGGATAGCCTAACTCTATAAAAATCTGCGTAAAATCATTAAAGGCCAAATGGCTAATTTCTCCAATCGTATTAACCGCTTTTCCTGATTCGAAAACAGCATTTATAAAAGCATCATATCCTCCAAGACCTTCGCCCCAGAAGCTTAAATAATCAACATTGCTCCAGCTTATTTTTAAGGTATCTATTCTTCCATTTAAAGAATTTGGCAGAAAGAAAAAAGACATCGAACAAAAACTAATTCCTAATATAATTATTACAAACAACCTTTTTTTAAAATCAAACCTATTCAACACCTTAGCTAAAAAAACGAACAAGACTGTTATCAATATTAATTTTGATTGAAGAATATACGAAACCAATAAAGCTAAAACCGTACAAAGCCCTAATTGACTATACTTTTTAGACCTGTAAAAAATGGCGATCAAGTAAAAACTGCAATACATTGCAATCTGGCTAATATTTCCTATACCATCTTCATAGCTAAAAGCGGAAGTTAAACGGCTATAATTAAATGCCTTATTTATCCCAACAATTAGAACATAAGTTACCAAAACTAAAAAGGCAATAAAAAGTAACTGAGTAATTTTTTCATACTTTATACTTGCCCCTAATAGTCTATTTAAAAGAACATATGTTAGAATCATCAAAGTATAAATCATATAGTTATTACCTAATGGAAGACTCCCAAATTCGTAACACGTGTTCACCAACGAAACAGACAAGGAGATAGTAAGTATAGCAAAACCTAAATCAACTAAACTAAAATTTTGAATGCCTTTTTGTGGTATAAAAAAAACACCTAAACCAATAGCAATCGTTAATATAAAAGGAGCGGTATTTGAATATTCCCAAAAAGGGAAGAAGGGTAAAATTAAAATGATTATTATGCATCCGAATAATACATTCAGATTTGTCTTATTTGCCATAGCTTCATTATTTAAAAACGTAAAAAGTGCTAACTTATAAAAACAATAAGTTAGCACCTTGTAATAAAAGAAATCGGTTTTACGGACGTAGCTTGTTTACTATATCTCCACAATCAAAATTGTGATCATTTAATACATTTCCATACAAATGATTATTGTGAATTAATTCACGCTGATTATGATAGTAAATAGTATAAAAATCCATATCAATATCACTGGTCGGATAAAGAATATCGATTTGTTTAGCTGCTTTATAGGAAGCTTGAAGACCAACCGAGAAGTCAACTCCAACATCAACAATCCCTTGAATATCAACGCCAGCTTTAAAACCAAATTCTGCATTAATCCCAATAGTTATGGTTTCTGTATTCGTTTGATCATTGATAACTATATCCGCGATATCGGTTTCCGATAGCTTTACAGTAATGGCTGACCCTTCTAAATTATTATCCCATTCTTCAAGGATTTCCACAGGGTCTCCACCAATAGGAATAAAATACGCCGTTGAAAGGCTAATCCCTAAAGGTCCTATTTGAACATGACGCGTACAGGCTTGCATAAAAATTACCGTCTGTTGTACGATTACTGTATTTCGATCATCAACCGTACCCGCTCCTCTTACGGCAAGCAAACGGATTTCAGGAGCACCATGCAATAGACTTTCTCCAACCGTACTAAGTTCATATAGTCCGGAATTAGTTAACCTTGAGCCATAGTACTTTAAGGGTTCGTAAGGATTTCTGTATGAAGCATAGGATCGATCAAAATAATCTCCACCCCATCCGGCAGCTTCTCGATATTGAATTTGCATTTCAACAAGCTTTCCACGATCAGATACAGGATGGTCGTAAAAAAAGAAGTTGTTACCAGATCCAGCGGGAATTTGATCCACGGTAGTATATCCATTATCTGTTAATCTTCGCAATCTATATTCGGTCACCTGCCCATCCTGTGGAGGGTACCAATTGTATTTTAAAGTTGTATTATCATGATTTTTCCCTCTAAAAGAGTTAAGCAGAGGTAAGGGAGGAGCCGCTGTAATAGTTGCTTCCATTGTATTGCTATTTTCACATAAAATCCAAGCTGTTGGATCGTATTCTTGTAACAATGGATCATAAAATTGTACTCTAGCATATATTTCATACGTATACTCGATATTAGGATTTACACCTACATCATAGAACGTATTAATTTGATGAGCTCCTCTTGGCCAGAATTCATGAATTTCGGGTTCGCCATTTGGCTGTGGTGGGCCAATACGCCGGACATAAATGCGCCCCCAAGAACCTAGTGACTCTGGAAAATTTTCGATTACATAAGATAGCTGAACCCCGCCATTTGAATTTTCAGCTGTAAATTCGGTAATAACAGGCGGTGCATCCGGACAGAAAGTAGGTTCTACTGTTGAGCTTCTAAGTCCTACATTTCCTTCGTCACTTAAATTAATGCTTGGTTTAGTATTAACCTTCTTAGGGGGCGTATGATCAATAATTATTGGATTCCCTCTTTCATCATGTCGCTCACTGATATGCATAGCAATCACTGCATCCTCAAAATGGTGTTCTAAACTAATGTTTGTCTTTTGTCCTTTTTTAGTTCCAAGGATACTTTTATTAGTCTCCTTAAATGAGGAAGGGACAAAAACGGTAGGAGGGAAATACTCATCTCGTGCCCAGGATTCTATATTTCCTCTGGTGGCAATAATTAACGAAGGGTAACTTTCCAGAAAACGATCCAGTTCTTCTTCATTAAAAACACCTGTCGCTTTGTCAAGCATTAAATCCTTGATGGTGTTACTCCCTTCTGTTTTAAAACCTAATAGAGAAGTCATAAGGATTTCAAAATCACCCATTCGTCTTTCTTGAGTAAGCTTTATTAAGGCATTTTTAAACGCCGTTTCTTCCAGGGCTCTGTCAACTACTTGCTCCAGTTTGGGCCCAAATTCGTCATAGGATTCCATCCCGGGTTTTTGATAACGTTCTGTGGATTCAAGATCAGAAAAATCATCTTTTTTACAAGATTGAAAAACAAAAAGCATAGTAATTACTATTGCTCCAAATAATAAAATACGTCGTTTCATAACTTTAAATTTTAGAATTAAGAAATTATCATGATTATCTGTTCAGACAATCATGTTATGTAAAACTAAAACCTAAAAAATGTCAGAATTAAACTCGAAGGGTGTATAACGTTACATCTATTTCGATGCTCTTTATAACATCAGTTACAAAAAGGTAACTTTGTTATTCTATTTTTTTTAATAACTTTTTTGCATCCTCATAGTGATCTGCCTTTGGGTCATTTGCCAAGTCTTTTAGCAATTTTTTCGAAGCAATAGGATCCTCTAATTTTAAATAAGCTAAAGCTGTATACCATTGAACTTTATCTTCAAAATTAAAATCCTTCTTTTCGGAAATTTGATTAAAGTACATTAATGCTTTAGAAGGTTGATTGAGCTCCAGGTGTGAAATTCCTGCTGCGAGTAAAAGATAGGTAGGTGTATTAACAGGAGATGTTATCTGACGCTCCAGTAAAGGAAGTACCTCAGAATATTCACCGGATTTATACAACGATTTAATTTTTACAATTTCTTCATCACTAGTCGTTCGTTGATCATTAGAGATATCATATGGTTCAAAATAAGCTGCATACAATTCTTGATTGGTCTGTTGACTTCCTTGATCATAAACCCAATACAAGGCAAAGACTAAAACCAAAATAGAGGCCGCTGCTACAAGAATCGGAAACAAACTACGTCGCTTATGTTTTGCAGGTTTCTTTCCAACAAACTCCTTTTCAATAACATCTAATTTACTTTTAAAATCTTTACGGCTATAAATTTTTATTCCTTCAATAACGTCCTGTTGCAGTTTTACTTCCTCGGCAAAACTAGCATCTTTATCCATTTGATCTTCCAGCTTTTGCTGGTTTTCTTTACTTAATAATCCCATAATGAAATCATCTATTTTTTGATCTTTTGAATTATTATTTTCCATAAGGCAGAAATTAGGACTTCTTTAAAATACTCTTTATAAGCGAGGAGTTTGATACCATTGATTTTAATGCTTTTATACATTTAGATTTTTTATTTTTTGCTACTTGGTCATTAGCGAATCCCATCCTTAGGGCTATCTCCTTCATTCGTAGTCGATCAAAATAATAATACATTAAAACTTGTTTACAATTCGAATCGAGCTTTTCCATCAATTGAGCGATCAATTCACTTCGTTCATTAGTTTCAATAGCCGTATAACTTTCAGGTGCGATGTTGTTAGCCATTTTATTTTCATCCATTCTCGTCAGCTTTTTCTTATCCCGAAGCCGATTGAGCCACAAACGCTTACATACTGAATACATATACGTTCGAACAGAACTAGTCAACGTTAATTCTCCACTACTCACTTTTTCATAAAATACTATTAAAGCATCCTGAAAAATATCAGCAGCATCTTTCTCATCGCCATTATTTTTAATAATATAAGACTGAACAATAGTAAAGTTTTGAGCATAAATCTGCTTTAAAGCTTTTTCTTGCTCAATACTTACTGCTGATTTCAGACCGGATAGTATTGTTTTGTCCGATAATTGATCCATCAAATATTACGCTAGTTAATAATAGAATTTTCATAAAGGTAACCCAAAAACCAATCTTTTTTTATTTAGACAATGGTTGGTACTTATAAATAACTGTTGAATTTTATGCCAAATTGTTGTAGATTTAACTATTCAAACACAAAAACTAGTCTCCCCCTGTAATAATTTCCTTTAATTTCTATCCTCTATAGCTGTTTTGTAAAAAAAAGGGTAATCCAATGTTACCTTTTTGGAATTCGACTTATTAAGGCGAGGAAAGATTTGAATAGAATAAAAAATAGTCTTGATAAAAGATAGCTGGTTTAAAGCCAGTTTCTATTCATTCTTTCCCTATACACCTTTCGGCAATGTCCGGAGGGTGTATGCTTAGAATCTTATTTTTTATCACTGACAAAGAATTTAATCATGAAAAAATTTCTAACCAGAACTTTGCTTTTTGCTTTTTGTTCTATTTTTTGTGTTCCGCAGGCTATAAGTCAACCGGGTAACTTAGGCCCCATTCTAAACGACGTTGACGGAGGTGGTCCATATGTTTTGTGTCTTCCTAATAACTTGGAGGGCGTATATACACCCTACTTAAGGGTAACTGTTGGGAATCTAGACCTATTTCTCCCTGAATCAGAAGTTAGTCATTCCGGGCAAGTGTATGATTATTTACCGAGTGGTTATTCGACCATGTATCTAAGATACTCCGTGAATAATGGCCCATTTGAACGAGTAGATTTATCAGACGTCCTTTTCAAAAGACATCGAAAAAGAAATGGTGTTTACATATATTCTGCCCTCATTGAAACCTATCCAATTCAAATTTCAAATGATTGCACATACTACGGAAGTTTCTCATATGAGATGCATTTACAACAATATATTGGAGAAGGCGAAGGTGGGCCCGATGAAGAGCCTGAAGATTATTCAGCCTATCCAGCCTGTGACTATACAGCCCCTAGCGATCTTTTTTCTTGTATGATTTTTATCCCGGCTCCTTATTGTGGACCAGTTGAAGATCCTGAACTTCCTCCTCTTTATGAAGAATGTCACCTTCAAGATATGACCTCTAAAACAGGTTCCATTTATTATGACTGTAATTGCAATGCACCAGACTCAGAGGAATATCTTCCAGATTCTTTTATTCAATTAGAATCTAATAATATAACTCAAGAAGACAATCGTAGAGCTTCTGGATCATTAGACAGGCCTGACAACAGCTTCTTAGCAATGCCGAATCCGTTTGATCAGAATTTAGTATTGCTTGGAAAAGATGCGAAAGATGTTGAGCAAGTTTCCATTTTGGATATCAATGGCAGATTAGTTTATTTTAATGAAATAAATGATAAATCCGATTTCAATAATCTAACTATTGAAACAAAAGACTTTGCTAAAGGTATTTATTTTGTAAAAATAAAAACATCAACATCAAGTGAAGTAATAAAAGTTGTAAAGCAATAATTTCAATTTAGCAATATTATAAAAGAGGCTTGATATAATTTTCATATTATTATCAAGCCTCTTTTATTTCCTAATAAAAACCCCTTTGCTTTATTATCTTTATCTTAAACTATTGAACAGCACCATGAAATTTATTTCTTTTTTCGTCGCCTTTCTATTTGTTTTAGTTAGTACATTAAGCTACAGCCAAAGCAATCAAAAAAAATTAGAAGCTTTTGGTGATACGCTTTCGCTTCAAGGAAGAAGCCTTTTTTTTGCTAACAAACTAGATAGTGCCGCGATTATTTATTTACAAGCCTCTGAAAAATATTTCGCAGGAAAACACTGGAACAAATATGTCGGATCGCTCAATGATGTTTCATCAGTAAACTACTATGCCAAGCAATATGACAAATTCTACAACTTCGTACTAAAAGCTAATGAAGAAGCTGAAAGATATTTAGGCAAAAACGACGACAAAAAGATCATGGCTTTATCGAATTTAAACACTTACTATTATACTATTGGGGATTTTTCAAAAGCTGTAAGCATTTTACAGGAAGTCTTGACTTTACAAACAAGTAAAGCAACTTCAAAATCAGCGCTTGTCACTACTTATTCAAATCTTGGAACTGCACATTTGAATTTAGGAGATTACTCCCAAGCTTTATCCTTTTTTAAAAAATCCTTTTCTGTTCAACAAGACACCCTACCTAATCAACCCGGGACAGCTATTATTTATCGATCTATTGGAAAGGTATTTAATTCTCTTGAAGAGACAGACTCTACCATTTATTATTACGAAAAAGCAAAAGAATTATTTAACCCTGTAAACACTGACAACCCTTTAGTTAGAAAAAGAATCAATAATTATCTCCTCCTCGCAGAGCTATGGAGTAAAAAAAACAATTACACTAAAGCCAATGAGTACATAAGAACGGCAAGAAGCCTTAAGCCCAATGAATTTTATCTGGTACAGATGCAGGAAACAATGGGCAAGATGTATTTAAGTCAAGAAAAATACCCTGCCGCTATTGAGGCATTTAAAGAAGGTCAAAAGATTGCGAATAAAAATAACAAACGAAATACCCCTCCACTAAAGGCAAGACGTTTAATGGAGTTGGCAAAAACTTATATCTTAAACGAAGACAAAAACAAAGCATTAGAGACCTATCAGGAAGCACTGAAAGCGTTAGCACCGGAATTCGAATCAGATGATTTATTGGCATCTCCATCTCCAGACCAATTGCTTTCGAAATCAGATGCGTTGGATATTTTAGAACGAAAAGCTAAAATACTAAGAAGCCTTTATGCTACAAATCAGGAGCCTAAATATCTGGAAGCGGCTTACAACACCTATCAAAATGCAACACAACTCATTCAAAATATTCGGCAAGGATTTGCTAACATTGAATCAAAAAACACCCTTTCAGAAAAAACAATTCCAATTTATGAAGGTGCTATTCAATGTGCATTAGATTTATTTCAACTTACTAAGAAAGCGAAGTTTAAAGCAGAGGCATTCGAATTAGCGGAACGTAATAAGGCGCTTCTATTATTGGAAAGTCTCAATGAACAAACAGCAAAAGGCTTTGCCGGCATCCCCGATAGCTTATTGAACAAAGAAAAAGAATTAAAGCTAAAACTGACCTTTTTAAAAAAGACTTTATTAGAAAACAAAAACAAGGGACAATCTGTAAAAAAACTGGATGATCAAATTTTTGAAGCACAGCAAAAAATTGATCAGCTCATTGCTATTTTTGAAAAGGACTATCCCAGATATTTCGAATTAAAATATCAAAACGAACCAATAACTGTTCAAGCTTTGCAAAAGGATTTAATAAAATCCAATGCTGCGCTAGTCGAATTCTTTGTTGGAGAAAACAATATTTATCAATTTGTAATAAGCAAAGAGCAGCTCGAAGTTTTTAAAATTAATAATCCAGAAGCTATTGGAAAAGAAGTCGAGCAACTCCGAAAAGCGCTCACTAATTTCCCTGAAGCTACTGATCCAATACAAGCATTTCAAAACTATAGTCTTGTAGCAAATAGCTTGTATAAAAAACTATTTGAATCTCTTGACAAATTCATCAGCGAGGATATCCAAACGATCACTATAATTCCTGATGACTTATTGAGCTATATTCCTTTTGATATATTATTATGTAATGCTCCGAATATTGATTCACCTGGTTACAGCTTAACGCAGTTAGAATATCTTATGGAACGGTATAGTATAAGTTATCAATACTCTGCTACTTTATTACACAAAAGTCAGCAAAGAACCTTAGGAAAATTCAAGGATAGTTTTGTTGGTTTTGCTCCAATCTTTAAAGATGGTAATAATACTGCTAGCAGATCCTGCACCGCTAATGAGCTCTATAACTTGCAGTATGCTGAAACAGAAGTCCAGCAAATATATAATTTGTTAAATGATGGTCAAGTATTTATTAATGAAGGCGCAACAAAAGATAATTTTGAAAAACATGCTATCAACGCAAAGATTATACACCTTGCTACACATGCCTGTATTGATGAGCAAGATGCCGCTTATAATAAAATCTTTTTCACCAACGATTATGTGTCTAATTTTGACTTGTACAACTTAGAGTTGAATGCGGAGTTAGCGGTATTGAGTGCTTGTAATACTGGTACCGGTAAACTAATCAAAGGTGAGGGTGTGATGAGCCTTGCACGAGGGTTTATTAATGCAGGTTGTTCGAGTTCTTTGATGAGTATGTGGTCTGTAGATGATAACGCAACGTCAACAATTATGGTGGATTTTTATAAAAACTTATCTGAGGGGGCGTCTAAAGATGAAGCGCTTCGATCAGCTAAACTTCATTACTTAAATACAACGAGTAAAACCAATTTACATCCATATTATTGGGCTGCATTTGTTCCATTTGGAGATATGGATCCAATAGAATCAGGTGGTCTTAATAAATGGATAAAATATCTTGGAGGAGCACTATTAATATTCTTTCTAGTTTTCTTTTTCGTGCGGAAAAAACGATAGTACTATTCTTCTTCTTCCCTTCTCTCATCGAGCGGGATTTCGTCCTCATGATCTTCAGGAACAGTCAGCCAGAAATTATTGGTTCCCAAACCAACCATACATTTCACCTTTTGCATATTTAATAATTCGAGCAATGCTAAAAAGGTAACAATTGCATGAACTCGGTTTTCACACTTTCCAAAGATTTTTTCAAATCCTACTTTCGTTCCTTTTCTAACTCGAGTCAGAATAAATATTTGCTGTCCTGGTACAGTATGGCTATAGGCATAAACCTGATGAACGACTCGACGCTTTCGATCTTCTACTCGAGCGAGTATACGTTCGAACGTTTTCATTAATTTAAATAAGGTCAAGGACTCCAACTCTACATCTACTAAAGCTCGCTCTGCTATTTTTTTCAACTCTTTCGCTGTATTCCCTCTTTGGGATTTCAACGAACGATCTAATTCTAAGGTCCTCATCTCTTCTAAAATACTTTTGTAACGTTTGTATTCTAAAAGTCTGGCAACTAACTCATCTCTAGGATCGATTTCATTTCCTTCCTCATCGACTGGTTTTCGAGGAATCAATAGTTTCGCTTTGATACGCATCAGCGTCGCAGCTACCAGAATGAATTCACTAGCCAAATCAATATTTAGCGATTCCATTGCCTGAATATAGTCTAAAAAGTCCTTCGTGATTTTTGAAATTGGAATATCATGGATATCCAGCTCATCTCGCTCAATGAAAAAAAGCAAGAGATCAAAAGGTCCTTCAAACTGCGCTAACTTAATATTATAACCAGCATTCATAGTCTGCAAAGATACAGATAATTAGTATGTGAGTACTACTATTTTTGAATAAAATCAATCAATTTCCAAAGGTTATGTAGTTATATGCTTATATCGTAAATTGCAGGTTCAAAACTAAATACATTGCCAAAAGGAAAACTTTATCTGATCCCTACCCCGCTCGGCGAAGATGCTAATCAAACGATTCCTCCTTATGTGATCGAATTATTGCATAAGCTGGACTTTTTTATTGCTGAAAGGGCGAAAACGGCGAGACATTTCATAAAAAAGACCAATCCTGTCAAACCTTTTAGCGAGCTCAGTTTTTTTGAATTGAATAAACATACGCCCCCAGAGGACATTCCATCCTTTCTCGATCCAGCTAAAACAGGCCATGACATAGGTTTATTATCAGAGGCTGGTTGCCCCGGCGTCGCTGATCCAGGGGCGGAAATCGTAAAAATGGCCCATCAGAATGATATTCAAGTAGTTCCTCTTGTTGGTCCTTCTTCTATTTTACTCGCATTGATGGCCTCCGGTATGGACGGGCAATCCTTTGCTTTTCAAGGCTATTTATCTCCAAAACCCTTTGAATTAGCTAAGGATTTGAAACGGCTAGAGCAATTATCGATAAAACATCGACAAAGCCAAATTTTTATTGAAACCCCTTATCGAAATAATAAGCTGATTGAGCAGGCGATAAAAACGCTGGGACCTAACACTCGCTTTTGTATCGCAGCAAACCTGACGCTGGAGACAGAATATGTTAAAACAAGAACGATAAAAGATTGGAAGGGTAATAAGCCTCCAGATTTGCACAAAGTGCCGGCGATTTTCATCGTTCAGGGATGATTTATACTTTTGTTAAAAAGTCCTCTAAAACAGGCATGGAATACTTATTGCCAATCAAAAGACAGATGAGCGAATATCTATGAGGTTAAGTACAAACCGATCAATAACAAATTAGCTTGTTTTGACGTTTTATACTAACTTTGTGATCTCATGAACAGGCGATTGATTTTTCAAGCGTCAAAAAACCACGATTTTGAAGAAGAAACTATTCACATTAATATTTGTTTCCATGTTTTTGGGGGCGCAAGCGCAGATGGGATGGGAAGCAGGAGGCTGGATTGGCATGTCAAGCTATTTTGGTGACCTTAACACAGAATTTAACATCAATCCAGCTTTAGCAGGAGGTCTTGTTGGTCGTTATAATTTCAATGACCGTATCTGTATAAAGTTTTCTGCTAATTATGGTTCGGTCTCTGGAGATGATGCCGATTCTAAAAACTCTTTTCAGCAAACCAGAAACTTACATTTCCGTTCTAAGGTCTTAGACGGAACAGCTCAACTAGAATTTAATTTCTTACCATACGTTCACGGTAGTCGTGATAAATTTTATACGCCCTATCTTTTTGCAGGTTTGTCTGTTTTTCATTTTGAACCACAGGCAGAATATCAGGGCGATTGGGTTGATCTTCGACCACTAGGTACAGAAGGACAATTTAAAGGAGAAGAATACTCTACCCTCCAGGGAGCGATGGCTTATGGTGTTGGTTTAAAATTAGACTTAAGCTATGAATGGAGTCTAAATTTTGAGTTGAGTTCCAGACGCTTGTTTACGGATTATTTGGATGATGTCAGTACGGTCTATCCTGACTTTGATGATTTGGAAGCGCTTCATGGCCAGATCGCTGTTGACCTTTCTGATCCTTCCTTCCCAACAGCTGAAGGTATCAAACTAGGTGCACCTGGCCGACAACGAGGAAATGCAAACACCAATGATATTTATGTTTTTGTAAGCGTAGGACTCGTGTATTACTTTGGAGATATCCGTTGTCCGCCTTATAGTCGATAGGGGATTGAGGGATTGAGGGATTGAATTTCTAATATTCTTTCAATCAAAATTCATTCTATCACTCAATCGTCAATCCCTCAATCTAAATTCTTTCAATCATTCTTATTTCTCTGCTTCTAAACTTTGGTCTCCGCCAAAAGATCTAGCCAAGTCAATCAATCTAATAAATTCATCCCGATAACCTTTCTCATCTTTTCCTTTAGACTGAATTGCTAACTCTTCCATACTATCGTAGGTTGCACCACCTTTATAACTAGAATTGCGCAACAACATTCCGAAACCAGCAACTGCTGCTGAGAATTTAAAATTATCTGATGCATCTTCTAATTTCAAGCCATTATCTCTGGCTGTCAGATCAAACAATTTACTCGTTTCACTTTCTGGATCTTTATATCGAATCTTGATCGTCATCAAATCCGGATCATTACCAGCAGATGATTTTACATTCCGATCTTGATATTTTAAAGGATCAACACTTCCCGTTGTCATGGATCCTTCTGAGTCAGCTGGCACCACTTCATATAATGCGGTTACAGTATGCCCTGCCCCCATATCTCCGGAATCCTTTAGGTCATTATTAAAATCTTCGTCTTTTAAAACACGATTTTCATAACCAATTAAGCGATATTCTTTTACATGAGTAGGGTTGAATTCTACTTGTAGTTTCACATCTTTTGCAATGGTGTAAATAGTTCTAGTAATCTCATCCACTAATACTTTTTTAGCTTCTTTCACATTATCGATATAATAATAATTACCATTTCCATTATCCGCAATTTTTTCCATTTTGGAATCTTTCAAGTTTCCAGTTCCAAAACCTAAAACAGAAAGGAAGACTCCTTTTTTACGTTCTTTTTCAATAATCTGTACTAACTCCGAATCACTACTAACACCAACATTGAAGTCTCCATCCGTAGCTAAAATCACTCGGTTATTTCCTCCTTTAATATAATTCTTTTGAGCAATCCCATAAGCTAACTGAATTCCTGCAGCACCTGCAGTTCCACCTCCTGCTTTTAATTCTGCTAAAGCATTCCGCATCACTCGTCTTTTTGAACCAGGCATAGATTCTAAAACTACACCTGTTGCACCTGCATACACCACCATGGCGATTCTATCCTTATCTCTGATTTCTTTGATCAACATTTTTAAGGACTGCTTCAATAATGGTAATTTATCAGGCTGATCCATCGAGCCCGATACGTCAATTAAAAATACTAAATTACTTGCTGGAACTTTTGTCATCGGCACGTCTTCTGCTTTTAATCCAATATGCACTAAACGATGATCGGTATTCCAAGGGCATTCCGAAATTTCGGTGGCTACAGCAAATGGATGTTCTCCTTTCGGTTGCTCGTATTCGTAGTTGAAATAGTTAACAAATTCTTCAATCCGTACTGCATCCTTTGGAGGCATTCGGTTAGAGGTCAAAAATCGTCGTGTATTACTATAGGATGCACCATCTACATCAATTCCAAAAGTAGACAGAGGCTTGTTGACAGCTGCATGAAAATCATTCTCGACAATATGGTCATATTGCTCAGTATTGAATGGCGTTTCACTCGGATCAATTGTAACAGTATAAGACCCACTATTTGGCAAGGTCTCAGAAGTTGCTTTATCTTTCTTCGGAGCTACTACTTTAAATTGCTCACTATTTGTATCAGAACAAGACATTACTGCCAAAATCATGAGGAGGGAAAGAACTTTAAATTTCATTGTTGTTGATTTTAATTATAAAATGAAAACCTAACAAAGAGATGCTAGATTCACTATTTTTGGTGTACTCAAGTCTTTATACCTTGAATATTAAATTTATAATCGAATTTTTTGTGCAAGGACGAGTAAAACTGCAAGATGTGAAGTATTTCAGGTTGCAATTTCATTGTTTCTTTCATAAATATACAGCATTTTATTATTAATTGCCGAAATAATCGGATGAGAGGCTTTAGTTTTTATATTAGCTTTTAACAATCTCTGATGAAGGGTTTAGTTTTGAATTTCAATAGTTTTGATTGTAAATTAAAAACCTCATAATTATATAGAACACTTAGAAATCTCTATTTTACCTATTCTTCTTAAATCCAATTTCATGATCCAACAAGTTGAATTTTCTCTTTCTCCATATCCTAGGGGCTTCCATATTATAACAAATGAAGTACTGCAAAATGTTTCGGATTTACCTGAGAGGGGTATTTTTACTTTGTACATTAAGCACACCTCAGCAGGCCTAACGATCAATGAAGCAGCTGACCCAGATGTTCTTGTTGATTATGAAAGTATTTTTAATAAAATGGTCCCCGAGAACATGCCTTTTCTTACACACACTATTGAAGGCCCTGATGATATGCCTGCTCATATCAAAGCAACCCTGGTTGGCTCTTCAGTGACGATTCCAATTACCAATGGTCAACTCAATCTTGGGACCTGGCAAGGGATCTTTCTTTGCGAGTTTAGAAATCGAGGAGGAAGTCGGAAGTTAGTGGCTACGGTTTATTATTGAGTGATTGAAGGACTAACCATTGGGCGATTGAAAGAATTTTGATT
>CAYXQH010000039.1:0-3304 GCA_964467425.1 uncultured Saprospiraceae bacterium | reverse complement strand
TCAATCCTTCAATCCTTCAATGACTCAATGACTCAATCTCTCAACGTCTTTTTCGCTTTCGCCATTACTTTCAAAATCTCTAAGGTTTCAGTTTTCATAGCTTCTAGTCCTTTAGCCAATCCGCTCTCTTCTAGCATCTCCAACCACATCAAGGTTTCATCTGCTTCTTCTACAACGATACACATTTTTGCAAATCGTTCTCTCCTTGACCTCGCTCTGCAAACTGCATGGTAGTTCGCGGCAACTGAGGTTGATGATCGCATTACCTGCTTTCCAATAATTCGAATCTCATCGGTCTTTGGGAGTGTAGCATAAAGCCTGATTACATTTAAAGCTAACTGCTTTGTTCTCTTTTTAAAAATTGTACTAAAATCTAATCTGTTCATAATAAATGTCCTTTTACTATATAGACTCCAACACACCTTAAATTCCATAAAATAAAATCACTATCTTCAAACTTTAACATTTATTCATTGAGTGATTAACCATTGGGTGATTGAAGGAATTTTGATTAAAAACAAGAACCTCAAATCCCTCAAATCCCTCAATGATTCAATCTTTCAATGAAAATGCAAAACAACCGGCTGCTTATAATTATTTCCATTGTAGTTTTGATTTTGCTTATTCCATTAATTGCCATGCAGTTTACAGATGAGGTAAATTGGGACATAATGGATTTTCTTATCGCTGGTTTTCTTTTATTTAGCTTAGGCTTAATACTGAGTTTTATTATTAAGAAGTTCCATAAATCAAACTATAAAATTGTCTTATCCGTGTTCATTATTGTATTTATATTTTTACTAGTTTGGGCAGAACTTGCAGTTGGTATCTTCGGGACGCCTTTTGCGGGAAGTTGAAGGATTCTCTACACAACCATATAACCTACATAACCATATAACTCCTATCTTTACTTCCATGGATGCACTCCTAACCGGAATCAAGTACGGGCTCTTTTTAACGATCCTTGTAGGACCGCTTGTCTTTGCATTGATACAGGCAGGTGTGGAGCGAGGTTTACGAGCAGGCACCATGATTGGTTTTGGAATCTGGTTTAGTGACTTACTTTTCATCCTTGCTGTTTATTATGGATTCACTTATGTTCAGGCAGTGACCGAATGGGAGCATTTCGAGCTGATTGTGGGGATAGCGGGTGGCATCATTTTAATTTTTACCGGTATTTATACTTTGGTTTCAAAAACACCTGACATCAATAAAAGTAAAAAAATAACAGGCACTTATCTTGCCCTTTGGATTAAGGGTTTTATTATAAATACACTCAATCCTTTTACGGTATTCTTTTGGGTTTTGGTCATGACTACGGTAGTAGCTGACAATGAATATACTTCTCAGCAATCTTTTCTTTTTTTTGGAGGTATACTCGGAACAATAATGATAACAGATTCACTCAAAGTTATTTTAGCTAAAAAGCTTCGACACTATTTGGAAATCCATCATTTAAAATATGTCAGAAAAATAACAGGAATCGCTTTGATTATTTTCGGCTTGGTCTTGATTGGACGGGTAATGGTGTAAGCATGAGTGATTAATCAATATTTGTTTTCTTTCCGATAAGCATCAATGACACACCAAAAGGAAAACTCCATTTTTTATCCAACCACCATTTTTCTTTTTTGAAAATCCAATAAAAACATTTATTTATGAAGCTACTTGAATTAAAACGTTCAAAATCTGAGCCGGTTGTTTCGATATTCTTTTTCTTAGGAAGGAGTTTAGAAAATATTCTAATCAAAAATATTGGGGGAAAGAGCAATGCATTAAAGTAGGTAGTATGATTGACTGCAAATCGATTTCCAGAAACGACCTTTGTCAATTGGCTCGATGTATATCTTCGAAAGTGATGGTTAACCTCATCATGATGACTCCATAAAAAATTAAAGGCTGGTACTGTTAAAAAAACCATCCCATCCTTTTTTAAAACTCTATTTATTTCACTGACCGCTAATTGATCATCTTCTATATGCTCTACTACATCAAAAGCACAAACTAAATCGAAGCTATTATTTTCGAAAGGTAAATCAGTCAGAGAAGCATTGGTCACTTCAATTTTCAATTCGTTTTTTAAAAAAGTACAACAATCTTTATCATATTCTAAAGAGGTAACAGCGCCATATTTTTCAAGCATTGTAGTAGTTGCCCCTGTCGCAACCCCTGCATTTAAAACTTTAATAGCTTGCTGATTTGATGGGAGAATTATTTTTTGCAACATAGACTCTAGTATCTCTAAACGCGCTCTAAACCACCAATGATTTCTTTCCAAATGATAATATTCTTTATAATACTTTTGGTCCATGCTCTTCTTTGTTTTTAATATACTTTTTCACGATATAAAGCGGACGGTTTTTGACTTGAAAAAAAATCCTTAGTATATATTCCCCAAGAATCCCAATAGACACTAATTGCACGCCACCGAAAAGAATGATTACAAAAATAAGCCCCGTAAAACCTTCCGGAACAACTCCGAAAAACACCTTTTTAAGAAGCGTATAAATCAAGTAAGTAAGGCTAACTAAAATGGTAACAATACCTAGATTAGAAATAAACTTTATTGGTATTTCACTAAAATTAAAAATGCCATCTAAGGCTAATGAAATCAACTTCTTAAGTGTATATTTTGTATTTCCTTTATCACGTTCTGCTCTCTCATATTCTACACCGATTTGCTTATAGCCAACCCAACTTCGCATCCCTCTCAGGAACCTGCTCTCCTCTCTCATTCTATTCATATCATTGACGACTCTGCGGCTAATCAAAGAGAAATCCCCTGCATCGGCTGGAATCTCAAATTTTGACATTCTTTTTAAAAGTCTATAAAAAAAATTATATGCACACGTTTTCAAAAAAAACTCTTTCCGCTTTTTCCTAACCGCATAAATCACTTCATAGCCTTTTTTCAAATAAGGGTAAAATTCTTCCAGTAATTCTGGGGGATCTTGTAAATCACCATCAATAATAAACACGGCTTCCGCAGCATCGACATAATCTAAACCCGCGGTCAACGCTAATTGGTGTCCAAAGTTTCGAGATAGAAAAACAGAAGAATAGCGTTCATCTTTCATTGATAATTCTCGCATCAAATCCGATGTGTGATCCAGACTTCCGTCGTCTACTAAAATCACCTTGATCCTTAAAGCAGAATCATCCATCACCTTGGAAAGCCTGGCAACTAACTCTCCAAAAACCTCTTCTTCATTATAAAGCGGGACCAAAATATTAATTTGTGGAAAATCCATGTAGGTTATGTAGGTTATGTAGGTTATGTAGGTTATGTAGGTTATGTAGGTTA
>CAYXQH010000038.1:0-18388 GCA_964467425.1 uncultured Saprospiraceae bacterium | reverse complement strand
TATTATATTATTATAAAAAATAATATCTGGCTATAGTGTTGATAAATTTTTATTAAATGTTTTGTTAATTCGATATTTCGCAATTAACTTTGGCAGCGATTAGAGAAATTATCCACGCTATTCAAGCCAAAAAAGTGGAACAAAAGTAGGGATTTTTGGCTAACGAATCTAGAGTTAATGAGAAAAGAAAAGTTTGTTTACAATACTTCTACTTTAAGGTATGAAAAAGTTGTAGAACCTCTCAAGATCAAATTATTCAGGGTTTTTAGCTTTTTAAGTGCTGTAGTCGTTACTGCGACCATTATTATATCTATAGCTTATACCTATTTTCCATCTCCTAAAGAACAATCCTTGATTCGTGAAATTGATCAAATGAAAGATCAATTTAGCATGATAAACAAGGAATACGATAAAGTAACAAAGGAATTAGATTACCTCCAAGCCCGAGATGCGAATGTTCACCGAATGATTTTCGGAATGGATCCGATCGATCAGGATGTTTGGAATGGTGGTATTGGTGGAGCTGAGCGATATTCAAATATCACAAAGTATAAAAATAGTGGTAACCTTATCATTAGTACTCGTGAAAAAATTGACAAATTAAAACGTCAGTTGGTGGTTCAATCCAAATCCCTGGATGAAGTTGAACAACTTTCCAATCAACGAGAAGACATGTTAGCGTCTATTCCTGCGATCAAACCAGTTCGCTCAGATAAATTAAAAAGAAACATCCGATCACTTTCTGGTTTTGGAATGCGGATGCACCCAATTTTCAAAAGAAGAAGAATGCATGCTGGAATTGACTTCACTGCTCCTAAAGGTGTAGAAATTCATGCAACGGGTAATGGAAAAATTCATTCTATTAAGAAGTTGAGAAGTGGTTATGGAACGCATGTGATCATTGATCATGGTTATGGCTACAAAACTTTATATGCACATATGAGTGCTGTTGATGTAAAGAAAGGTCAGAAAGTAACGCGTGGTCAGGTCATTGGAAAAATCGGAAACACCGGAACTTCCACTGCACCGCATTTGCACTATGAAGTAATTTACAAAGGAAAAAAAGTTAATCCAATTCATTATTGTATGGATGGTTTAACAGATCAAGAATATCAGCAGCTTGTCAATATGGCTGCTACACCAAACCAATCGTTCGACTAAGTCTTTAATCCAATTCAGCTTAGTCTAAAAACTTGCTTTTCGTACAGTCGGAAAGCAAGTTTTTTTTATATTAGAGCTAGCTATGTTAGATACAGAAAAATTTTGTCGTAACTGCTCCTACCCTATTTCCGATTCTGCGAAATACTGTTCGATGTGTAGTCAAAAAAATACGGATGGAAGAGTTCCTGTTTCTGTGTTTATCAAAGACTTTTTCGCCAACCTGTTTAATATTGATTCTAAATTATTCCTCACTTTTTTTGCTGTCTTTATTCCCGGGAAACTTACTGTAGAATATTTTAGTGGAAAACATAAAAGCTATGCTAGCCCCGTTCGTTTGTTTTTATATGCAGGGATCACTTTATTTGCTTTTGTAATAATTAAAACATCCGATATAGAATTTGGAGGCTCTAAAGTAGATATGATTAAAGATGCTGAAGAAATAAAATTTAGAACCATCTTAAAAGATAATATAAAATCCTACCAAAACAATTTTTTAGATACTACTGAATACCATCAAACGGATAGTCTCTACAAATGGATTTCGTTGGATATCGGTAGGAGATCTTCTGACTCAGTCGGTCTTATTAAAATTTTTGATAACGACCAAAACGTTCGAGTATCTCGGAGAGATTTGGCAGAATTACCCGTTGATTCTATCCTAACAAAATATAATTTTCAACCAGGTATCGAATCAATAATAACCACCCAAGTAATAAAAGCGATGCAAGACGGGCGTGGTCTGTTTCATTATTTTATTGGAAAACTCCCCATCATGATTTTCCTAATGATGCCATTCCTTGCATTAATCCTAAAACTTCTTTACGTTCGAAGAAAGCATTATTTTGTAGAACATCTAGTGTTTTCCTTTCATTATCACACCTTTGCTTTTATTATTACGCTTATACTCGTCTTGTTAGGAAAACATCTTCTTGGCTGGCCATTAGCTTTGATGATCGTCAGTATTTTCGTTTATCAATTTATGGCAATGCTTCGTTTCTATCAGCAAGGCTTTTTTAAAACCCTAATAAAATTTTTCCTCGTTAACTTTGGGTATATGTTCTTAGTCGTTTTCTTTTTTATGATTGCTGTTTTTTTTAGCTTTTTTCTTTTTTAGATCACCGCACTTGCAACAACGACTGAATCTTTACATATTGCAAGCCACTAATCATCGCTCATGTCTGTATATGATCAATATGAAGTCGTAATAGGATTAGAAGTCCATATCCAGCTGTCTACAAAGAGCAAAGCATTTTGTAGTGATGCTACTGTATTTGGAGCCGCACCTAATTCGCATATCAGCGCAATTTCTTTGGGCCTTCCTGGTACACTGCCTCGGCTCAATAAAAAGCAGGTAGAATATGCCGTTCGTTTAGGTCTGGCGTTAAACTCAACAATTAATCGTAAAAATTATTTTGATCGCAAAAATTATTTTTACTCTGACCTCCCTAAAGGTTATCAAGTCACACAAGACAATCAGCCTATTTGCTTAGGAGGTTCTATTTCTATTGAAACAGAAAAAGCGGTGCGATCCATTCGGATTCATCATATTCACATGGAAGAAGATGCTGGAAAATCTATCCATGATCAGGATCCATTACATACTCAAATTGATTTGAATCGTGCGGGTGTTCCTTTGCTAGAGGTAGTGACAGAGCCGGACTTTCGTTCCGGTGAAGAAGTAGATCGATTTATGAATACGATGCGGCAATTGGTACGATACCTGGAAATCTCGGATGGTAATATGGATGAAGGTTCTATGCGTTGCGATTGTAATATTTCTGTTCGTAAAAAGGGAGCAACAGCATATGGTCAACGTTGTGAAGTGAAAAATATGAACTCTATGCGTTTTGCGCGAAAAGCTATTGAGTTCGAATCCAAACGGCAGATTGATCTGATAGAATCAGGTGGACAGGTGGCGCAACAAACCTTAAATTTTGATCCAGTATCTGGCGAAACCTCTCCACTTCGAGACAAAGAGGATGCACACGATTATCGGTATTTCCCAGAACCTGATCTTCCTCCTGTGCTGCTTTCTGAAAATTATATCGATCAAATAAAATCTGAGTTATCGCCACTACCCTGGGTTTTGAAAAAAGATTTTGAAGATAAACTGCAATTAAGTTCTTATGATGCGGAATTACTAACGCAGGACAAATCTATAGCTTTGTTTTTTTCGGATTTTGTAAAAACGCATTCGAATTATAAGTCAGCTGCTAACCTTACGATTAATAAAATTCTTCCTTTTTTAAATGAAAAAAATATAGGCATCCAGCAATTTCCAGTTTCTACTGAAAAGCTTGCCGAATTCCTTCAACTCATTGAAAGCGAAAAAGTAAGCTCGTCTATTGCCTATCAGCGTTTATTCCCTGTCATGCTTGAACGCCCCGATCAATCGGCAGAAGACCTGGCAAGTGAACTGAATTTAGTACAATCTGCAGATAGCGATTTTTTAGAAAATTTGGTTCAGGAAGTCCTTTCAAAGAATCCGGATAAGGTCAAAGCCTATCAAAATGGTAAGAAAGGCTTAATCGGCTTTTTTATGGGAGCCGTCATGAGAGCATCTAATGGAAAAGCAGAACCTAAGGCTACAAATAGTTTACTGAGGAAGTTTTTAGAAGAATAAGGTTTTTAATTTCCAATTTTTATTATATTTTAGCTATTGAAAATCAAACAGTTTCGATATGGCAATTAACATTAGTGAACTTACCAAGCTTTATTACACGATCGGCGAAGTCGCTGAGATGTTTAACGTTTCAAAATCATTGATCCGCTTTTGGGAAAGTGAGTTTGATTTGTTACGCCCGCATAAAAACAGCAAAGGTGATCGTCGTTTCACCAAACAGAATATCGAACAGTTCAACACCATTTACCATTTGGTAAAAGAACGTGGCTTTACCTTGGAAGGCGCGAAAAAGGAGTTGAAAGCAAATAAAGACAAGATTATCAAAAGGCAGCAATCTTTGACCTCTCTAAAAAAGATTAAAGGCTTTTTGACCGATTTAAAGGATAAGGTTTAATTTGTTTTTTTCTTTTTAAAATCCAAAATATTCAAATACGCATCACAAAAGTGGTAATCTGATTCTACATTAGATGCCACAATAACCAGACGATCGTTGGCATACGTTCGAATTAATTCCTGATACCAATCAAAGCCTTGTTGGTCCAAATTAGTAGTCGGCTCATCTAATAACAAAAGCTCACTTTCCGAACAAATCGCTAAGGCTAGTTTAAGTCGTTGTTTCATTCCTGAAGAAAAAAACCGAACTTCCTTCTTCTTCGATTTTGAAAAATCAAGCAATTCAACTAGATCATTCGTATTTAAATTATTTAAAAACGGTTTGAATTTTTGATGAAAATTAATCGCTTCAACTAAGGTCATTTCTTCGATCACATCAATGTACGGAGCGGCATAACTTAAGGATTGATAAACCTTATCAATAATAACTTTTTTACCATTTTTTTGAAATTCGATTTTTCCTTTAGACGGAGTAAGGTGTCCCGAAAGGATTTTCATGAGGGTGGATTTTCCAGAACCATTAGGTCCCAGGATCGCATATTTTTTACCAGATTCAAATTGAAAATCGACATGGCGAAATATCCAGTCATAGCGATATCTTTTTCCAACATTATTGAGCACTAAATCCATTACTAGATTTATGTCCGTTTAAATGTCGAAACCCGCGGATAATTCCACGATCCGCTTTTTTAATAAAATCCAGAATATTATCCCGTTCGGTAGTTGCTGAAAAAGTAGTCTGAATTTTTTCTACAGCTTGGGTGGTATTATTTCCCTGAACATAAAGAATTCGATAAATATCGTGAATGTTGTGTATTTGATCTTCTGAAAAACCACGTCTTTTTAGTCCTACAAAATTTACCCCTGCATAGGATAAAGGCTCTCGAGCAGCTTTTACATAAGGAGGAACATCTTTTCGAACCAGGGAACCGCCTCCGACCATAACATACTCTCCTATTCGAACAAACTGATGCACCGCAGTCAAACCTCCTAAAACTGTTTTAGGTCCAATCTCAATATGGCCTGCAAGATTTACACAATTGGCAAGGATACAATTTTCACGAATAACACAATCATGTGCAATATGGCAATAAGCCATAATAAGACAATTATCATGAATTTCAGTGCTGTAATTAGCTCGTGTACCTCGATTGATGGTACAATATTCTCGGATGGTAACATTATTACCTATGGTAAGGATGGAGTCTTCGTCGCTGAATTTTAGATCTTGAGGAATAGAACCGATGATTGCGCCAGGAAATATTTTACAGTTTTTTCCAATACGCGTACCGTTAAGGATGCAGACATTGGGGCCAATCTCTGTTCCATCGCCTATTACCACATTTTCTTCAACGGTAACAAAGGCGCCGATTTTTACATCCGAGCCAATCTGAGCATTCGGATGCACATTACTTAGTGTGTTAATCATTCAAATTCCTTCTAATAATTTGGGCTGTCAGTTCTCCTTCAGAAACGATTTTATTGCCAACATATGTCGTTCCCTGCATTTGAACGATGCCTCTTCTAATAGGTGCCAATAATTCCATTTTCAGAATCATTGTATCACCGGGAGCTACTTTTGCTTTAAATTTCGCATTATCGATTTTTAAGAAATAAGTATCCCAATTTTCAGGGTCAGGCACAGTCGAAAGTGCTAAAATTCCGCCTGTTTGTGCCAAAGCTTCCATTTGTAATACACCTGGAAACACCGGATTACCCGGAAAATGCCCTTGAAAAAAGCTTTCGTTAAAGGTAACGTTTTTCACCCCTACAACGTGTGCTTCTGATATTTCAATAATTTTGTCAACAAGTACAAAAGGAAATCGATGTGGAAGCATATTCTGAATATCCACTACATCTTTAATAGCTGGCTCATTTGGGTCATATTTAGGCTTTCCTTTAAGCTTTTTTTGCTCCATATATATCTTCTTCAGCATTCCTGCAAAGACGATATTAGAAGTATGTCCCGGTTTAGTTGCTACAATTTTTCCTTTTATTGGTTTCCCGACTAAAGTCAAATCTCCAATGAGATCTAACAGTTTATGTCGGGCAGGTTCATTTTCAAAACGTAAATCAACCGTATTAAGAATGCCTTCCTTTTCGACTTTAACACTTGGCTTACCTAGCTTTTTCGCTAATTTATCCAAGGCTTCCTGATCCATAATACGATCTGCAATAACAATTGCGTTCTCCAGATCCCCTCCTTTTATCAAGCCTTCATCCAGTAATTTTTCTAATTCATGTAGAAAAACAAAGGTTCTTGCATTTGCAATTTCCTTTTTATAATCATTCATAGACTCTAAAGAAGCGTATTGATGCCCTAAAGTAGGCGAATCAAAGTCTATCATGGTGGTTACCTGAAAGGTATCTGCCGGCATTGCCATAAATTCGGCTCCGGTTGATTCGTCTTTATAAGAAATCGTCTCTTCGATTTCAAAATATTCCCGATCTACATCTTGTTCTTCAAAACCAACCTTACAAAGTGCTTTTACTATTTCCATATTGCTCCCGTCTAAAATCGGAGCCTCAGGACCATTTATCTCTATCAAAACATTGTCGACACCCAAACCAGCTAATGCGGATAAGGCATGTTCTACAGTCTTGACACTTGCTGCCCCACTTTGGAGTGTAGTAGATCGATTTGTTGAAACAACTTTATTAACATCCGCAGCAACCAGAGGCGAGGAGTCTAAATCGACTCTTTGAAATTTTACGCCATGGTTTACAGGGGCAGGATTAAACGTCATTTTCACCTTTGCTCCTGAATGGAGCCCTACTCCGCTAACCGAAACAGTCTGTTTAATAGTATGTTGCTTCATTTAATTTGATTACTCCAAAGATAATTGGCGCAAAGATAAGGAAAAGGTATAGTTTATTTACTATTTAATCAAAAGTGATTTATGTTGAAAAATAGCGTCTATTTAACAAACCAAGGCTGATTTAGCCCTCTTTATTTAAATTATCAAGGGCTTTTTTCAAATCTGAAACTTGTCTGGACAAATCCGGTAGCCGTCTAAAAACAGCATAAGACCTCAGGTATTCATTATAAGGCATCGCCGGAGAGCCGTAAATAGCCGTATTTTCTTCCTTAATGTTTTTATTAATCCCGCTTTGAGCCTGTACTTTGGTACCATCTGCAATTTGAATATGCCCAACAAAGCCTGCTTGACCTCCAATTAGGCAGTTTTTGCCAATCTTTGTACTGCCAGCAATGCCTGCCTGAGCTGCAATTGCCGTATTTTGACCAACCTCTACATTATGAGCAATTTGAATTAAGTTATCTAGTTTTGCACCAGATCGAATCACAGTCGACCCCATAGTAGCTCGATCAATAACCGTATTTGCACCTATTTCGACTTCATTTTCGATCACAACGTTTCCAATTTGAGGTACTTTTTTGAAAGAACCATCTCCTTGGGGAGCAAAGCCAAATCCATCACTGCCAACCACCACATTCGCATGTAGTATACAATTATCTCCAATCTCACAATCTCGATAAACCTTAACTCCAGGATATAAAATACAGCCTTTTCCGATTTTTACGTTTTCATCGACAAAAACCTGCGGATATAAGATTGTCCCATCACCAACTTTCGCATTTTTACTTACTATACTAAATGTACCGACAGAAACATCTTCCGCCAAGTCTGCACTTGCATCTACAAAAGCATTTTCATTAACCCCTTTGAAGCCATGATTTTTTTGACCAAAATGATCCAATAAGACTGCCACAGCAGCATAGACATCTTCGACTCGAATCAAGGTTGCTTTAATCGGTGCTGTTGGTTTGAAGTCCTTAGAAACTAGAAGAACGGAAGATTGAGTGGTATAAGCGTAGGATTCGTATTTTGGATTGGAAAGAAAACTTATCGTCCCCTCTACCCCTTCCTCAATTTTACTGGGTCCAAAGATCTCCACCTCAGGATTACCCTCAATCGTACCCTTAAGGATTTCGGCAAGTTTATTTGCAGTGATGTTCATCTTCGCAAAGATAAAAAAAGGTACGAAGCTTCTATATTCAATGAATTTCTTTTCTTTAACTAGACATTTGCATTTTATAACGAAAGCTGTTTTATTTATCTTCTTAATTATAAAAATCTACAACTTAAGAAAGGGAATTTATTTATGCGCGATTCCTTATCTTTGAGCGATGGAGACAACGAAGACAGTTACAATAGGTACAAGAGGTAGTAAGCTTGCACTTTGGCAGGCTAATTTTACCAAAGCTCAACTGGAAGCTATTGGTATTCAATCTGATCTGAAAATAATAAAAACGCAAGGCGATAAAATTCAGCATCTAAGTTTTGATAAGATTGAAGGGAAAGGTTTTTTCACTAAAGAAATTGAAGATGAATTGCTGGATGGAACCATTGATTTGGCTGTTCATTCGATGAAAGACTTACCAACCACTTCTCCGGAAGGACTAGTCATTTCTGCTGTTTCTTATCGAGAAAATCCAGCTGATGTTTTATTGATTCATCCTGATGCCATTGCGGAAGATCAAACCTTAAGATTTAAAAAGGAGGCAATTATAGGAACTTCCTCTGCCAGAAGAAAAGCAATGGTTCGAAGTATCCGACCTGATATCACTTTAAAAGATATCCGTGGTAATGTTCCAACTCGAATAGACAAATTACGCAGCGGAAATTTCGATGCCATCATTTTAGCAGCAGCAGGAATTGAACGACTCCAACTAGATCTTTCCGATCTAAAAGTTATTCCTTTACACCCAGGTGAATTTGTTCCGGCTCCAGCACAAGGCGTCCTCGCTTTCCAGACTAGAGCTGATGATTTGGATACTCGAAGAATTTTAAAAAAAATACATCATACCGAAGTGGCCGAAGTCACTAATATTGAACGAAAGGTTTTAAAGCTATATGATGGTGGTTGTCATTTACCTTTAGGGGTTTATTGTGAAAAAGACGTGAATAATAATTTTCATGTTTGGGCAGCTAAGGCGGATACCTGGGATGGAAAATTAAAACGCGTGCAAGTTTCTTCAAGCACTACCTTTGAATTAGCCGAACAAGTATTTGCTAAATTAAATGAAGCAGATTAATTACGAATGAAAACGATTTTCATATCACGGGATTTAAATGCTCAAAGCTTTTTCCTTCAAAAAATGAAAGCTGCGGGCTTTACCGTACATGGAAAATCTCTATTAAATTTTTCTGCTGTATCCTTTAATCGGATTCCTAAAACAGACTGGATTTTTTTTTATAGTAAAAATGGCGTTAAGTTTTTCTTTAAAGGACTAAAAGAATCCAGCAAAAAAATCTCCGCCCATATTCAATGGGCTGCCATTGGAAAAGCAACATCAAAAGCGCTTTTTTCTCAAACACAACAAATCGATTTTACAGGGAATGGCAATACGCTTCAAACCGCTTCGCAATTTTTAAAACTTGCCAATAGGCAGTCTGTTCTATTCCCACAAGCTAAAAATTCTAAAAAAACGATCGAACGAATTTTAGACCAATACATTACTTCCAAAGAACTGATTGTATATAATAATGAACCCAAAAAGCGGTTCACCCTCCCCGATTGTTCTATTCTCGTTTTTACCAGCCCAATGAATGCGAAAGCTTATTTTAAAAATCGTGCCTTATCCGATGATCAAAAAGTTTATGCTATAGGTCGAACCACTGCTAAAACACTCGTAGGTATTGGCATTAAAGATTTTTTGATCGCCGAGGAACCCAGCGAAGAGGCTTTGGTAAAAGCCATTCTTGAATTATAGAGACACATTTAACGACCTTAATAATAACATTAAGCCTCAAAATATCATCGATTATAAAGATTTGAGCAACTTAAAAGGTGGTTTTGGTGATCCTCCTTCTTTTGTTAACAGATAATTCAAGCTTAAAAGCTTTTATTCTCAAGCAAAAAAGAACCTCAAACATTGGGATTCTTTTTTATTTATCCCCTTTCGTCTTTTCTTTTCTTCCTTTAGCTATAAATAAGCTTAAAAACCCTGTTACATGATCAAAGATCGGTGTAACATCAGTCAAGATTCCTTTTTTTTCGTAACTTTTTTGCCTTTTTCCCAAAAAAAATAAAAGTCATAATCGGCTGATTATCTGACACTTACGAACCCTTCAACCCCCTAGTTACTTATTCAAAGGCATTTGAAACCACAGCTAAGGGAAAAAAGAGCCTCTTGCCCCCATATTTGTATCATACAAAACAACAAACAACATTAATTTTTAAAACATTAAAACCTTTATAACATGAAAAATCTAAGAGACATTCAAAACAAGATTCAAGATCAAGTAATTAATACAAGAGACTTACAAGCACTTAAAGGCGGTTTAGGAGATCCTCCACCATGGGGAAGAACAGCTGCATTAAAAGGTGACCCTCCTCCATTTGGAAGATCAACTGCATTAAAAGGCGATCCTCCTCCATTTGGTAGCTGTTAATCAACTTTAATTCAAAACAACATTTATTAAAACTTTAAAAAATATCAAAAATGAAAAATTTAACAGACGTTCAAAATAACATTCAAGATCAAAACATCATCAATTCTACAGATTTAACAAGCCTTAAAGGTGGTTTAGGAGATCCTCCTCCTTTTGGAATATTACGTGACTAGTTCATTATTGAAAATTTACTTCCAATAATAATTAACAAACAATTTAAACCTTATAAAATGAAAAATTTAAACGAAATCAAATCGCAAATCAACAAAGCTGAAATTAATAAATCAGCAGTTATCGAAGCGCTAGTTCTTAAAAATATCAAAGGTGGTAAAAAATGTCCTCCTCCTTTTGACTAGTAGACCATCAAAACAAAAGCATAACAATCAAAAACTATAAACTTTCAAAACTTTAATCATGAGTAAATCTCCATTTTCTTCCATCGACCTTATAAATAAAAACATTCAATTTGGTAAGCAATTAGGAATCTCTCAGTTATCTACATCTGACCATTCTTTAACTGGCCGCCAATTGACTACAAATGGAGAGCAAGTTCTTAACTTCGGTTCTTGCAGCTATCTCGGATTAGAGATGGACGAAAGACTAAAGCAAGGCGCAATTGATGCAGTACACCGATACGGTTCACAATTTTCATGCTCCAGAGCTTACATGTCCATTGGCCTTTATGATGAATTAGAAAGTTTATTAGATCAGATTTTTGGAAAACCAACTATAGTTGCACCTTCTACCACCATGGGACATTTATCTACCATCCCATTATTGGTAGGTCCTAATGATGCCGTGATTTTGGATCATCAGGTACATGCAAGTGTACAACAAGCAGTAAGATTAGCTGCTACCAACGGTGCATATGTAGAAATGGTTCGACATAATAATATGGAAGCTTTGGAAAACAGAATCCAAAAACTTCAAACCAAGCACAATAAAATCTGGTACATGGCAGATGGGATTTACTCCATGTATGGAGATTGTGCACCAGTAAAGAAACTAGAAGAATTATTAAATACTTACGACCAGTTTCATCTATATATTGATGATGCACATGGTATGGCATGGGAAGGACCAAACGGTGCAGGATTCGTACTCGATCAAATTGACTTCCACCCGAAAATGTATTTATCGCTTTCTTTATCTAAAAGTTTTGCTGCAGGTGGCGGTGTTATGATCTTTCCAGATCAGCGATCTCGCGAATTAGTTCGAAATTGTGGAAATACATTGATTTTCTCTGGACCATTACAACCCGCATCTTTAGGTGCAGGAATCGCTTCTGCAAAAATCTTATTATCTGATGAGATCTATACCATGCAGGATGAATTAAAAGATCGCCTTCAATATTTTACAGAAACAGCGAAAGCTTTGAATCTACCTTTAATAAAAGATGATTTGACCCCTGTTTTCTTTTTAGGAGCCTCAAAAACAGAAATTACAGCAATGTTGTGTAAAGAATTATTAAGCGCAGGATTTTACACTAATGCTTCTTCGTTTCCTAGTGTACCCAACAATAATGCAGGAATAAGGCTAACCATTACACGTCATTTATCAAAAGAAGACATTAAAAATTTCCTTACGACATTCTCTGAAAAACTGGATATGATTTTAAATTTTAACAATTTCAGCAGAGATGGAATATTTAAAGCTTTCAAAATGAATCAACCTTCGAGGGAGAAGGTACTAGTATAAAGAAAAGCGGTCTCGTCTATTTATTTTAGATAGACGAATTTGACCTGGCTTTCATTTTCCCACAGCAAAAAATATAATCAAAAGCTACAACTAAATTAGTTGTGGCTTTTTTTAATTTTAGATATCCAATCCAATCTTGAAATCTCTTTCAGGCAATTTTTCTATTCCGATACAATATTTTTTATTTTTAAAGGTATAAACTATATATTTGGCTATTCATCACCAGCCATAAACGTAGTTTTTTTTGAAAATACAGCTATGAGTAAATTTGTCGTCGCATTTTTTCTGCTTTTATTTTGGGCAAATCCTGCTTATGGGGCAAATCCGTTGCCAGATAGTATCCAACAAAAGCTTAATAATACAGCTGGAAAGCAAAAATTAGACGTTTGGAAAGCCTGGCACAAAACTTATAATTTTAACTCCATCCCTGAAACTTACCTTACCAATCTCGAACAATGCTGTATTGACGCATCGAATTTACTACCAAAAGACAGTGCATTACTTTTTTGTTTTGAACAAAAAATCGATTTCGTAGGAAAGGTCTCCAGTTTTCATCAATATAATTTTGCTGCCATTGACAGCTTACTTAAAGAATCAAAGGCGCTCGCAGATTCCATAGCCGTTATTCATGGTGATCCCCATCAAACTCAGATTCAATGGCATTTAGAATATGGTGCTTATTATGGCAAAGTTCACCAGGATGATAAATCGCTGGAGCAATTTAAAATGGCTTTAGAGCTTAATGAAAAGCTCAATGACCAAAATCTGTTTTTCATAACCTACAAAAATTTATCCTTAGCATATTCCGGATTGCAGGATTTTGAAAATGCTGAAAAATGCATCCTCAAAACGGAGGCTCTTATTGAGAAAGTTACTGTTTCCAAAATTGAAAAAGCGGATTTTTATTATCGATCAGGTAATACCTATGGTACTATGAATCAACCCGTGAAAGCAAATGAGCAGCTCAAAAAAATGATGACTTTTATAGATGATGTTCCACCTTATGCTCAAAGAAAATACAAATTGACCTATTGGCGAAGTTTGAATGAAATGGGAGAATCGGCACGGGTATATAATCTACTGGAACCTTGGTACAAAGCAGGATACAAAAAAGGTGAAGAATATGACAGAATGAATGTCCTCGAATTGTATACAACTGTTTTGGTTGCAACAAGACAGTTTGATAAGTTGGAGGCTCCAACCCGAGAATATAGAAATCTGGTTTGGGAAGATGAAGCTTTATTAATGGGAGATGATTTTTTCAGACTTAGTACCTCTATCGAATCATCACAGAAAGAAGCACAAATTAAAAAAATCGAACAGGAGCAAGCAATTAATCAATCCAGATTTAAAATTGGATTAATCGGTACAGGTATATTAGGTGTTTTGGGAATAGGAGGCTTATTCTTCTATCTACAACGCAATAAAACAAAACGTGCACAGCTTTCCGTTGTACAGGAAAAAGAAAAAACAATTATTGAAAACCGTAATCGACTGTTCTCTTCGATCACGCATGATATACGAACCCCTCTCGCTTTGATGATGGCTCCGATTGAAAGAGCAAGAAATAAAATCAATGATCCTCTTGCATTGAAAGACCTTGATATGGCAAGTCGAAATGGGCGAAAATTGATGAATCTTTTCACACAGATTCTCGATTGGAATAAGGTAGAATCCGAAGCACTTTACCTAAACCCTCAGGTAGGTGAGCTAAATATTACATTGCCTTTATTAGCGGAACGTTTTCGTCAACAAGCTTCCGACAAAGACATTCTTTTTGCGCAGAAAATCACCCTTCCAGATGGTCAGTTTAAGTTGGATTATGACAAACTCGATAAAATCCTAACTAACCTGACCAATAATGCAGTTAAATTTTGTCGGGCTGGAGCAGAGATTGATTTGGAAATAAATACGAATGAAAATAATTCCCTTCTCTTAATTACATTCAAAGACAACGGACCAGGGATTCCTGAAAATGAAAAAGCTTTTGTATTCGATCGATATTTCATAGGGCAATTAGGAAAAGATCGTGGTGGCACTGGGATTGGTTTGGCTTTAGTCAAAGAATTAACAGCGATTATGGAAGGTGAAATACAAATGAATACACAAGAAAACAAAGGCACTAGTTTTTCTATACAGCTTCCAATTGAGTTTATTAAGGAAGAGACCATTGAAACAGAAGCTGCCAATATAAGCGATTCAGATGACAACAAAAAAACATCTATTCTTGTAGTGGAGGATGAGCCAGAGTTATTGCAGTTTATTCAATCCTCCTTGTCAGATAAATATGATGTAGCTATTGCAGATACCGCGACCATAGGTTGGTCAATTGCTCAAAGTCAACTACCTGATATCATTGTCTCCGATTGGAATCTTCCAGATGAAAATGGCGGTTGGCTTTGTAAAAAAGTAAAATTGAATCCAACGACCAATCATATTCCGGTAATGATTCTTACAGCAAACAATAGTGATCTAAATCAAAAAGAAGCCTTTAATTCTGGTGCTATTGCCTGGATGAGTAAACCATTTGTTTTGGAAACCTTGTTGATGCAATTGCAAAGTATTGTCAATCAACAAAACCAATCCCGATTGGCTTTGAAAAAAAGATTAGAAAAACCAGAAAAAGATACAGACGAAACGGTCGAACCTATGGATCCATTCGTTGAACAAGTATTGGAAAAAATTAAACTTAATTATACTAAAGAAAAATATTCGGTGGATCAACTCGCTACGGATTTAAATATACACCGAGTTCAACTTTCAAGAGCTTTAAAAAAACTAATCGCTCAAAGTCCAAGCTTTTTAATTAAAGACTTCAGATTAAAAAAAGCCCGGCAATTATTAAACTCTTCTGATCAAAGCATCTCTGAAATCGCTTATGCTGTCGGTTTCTCAGATCCAAATTATTTTGCAACGGCCTATAAAAAACATTTTGAAATTTCGCCTTCTCAAGAAAGAGGAAAGCAAAATTCCTAGGTAGATATATTGATGAAAAACATAAAAAAATATCTTCTTTTTTTGTTGCTGCTAAGCACTGTCTCACTATGGGCGAACGAAACGCAGGACAGTATCAGTAACCTATTTGAAAATGTTGAAGATGCGGATCGTTTAGCAACCTGGAAATCCTGGTATAACCAGATGGACCCTAATCATCCTTTAAAATGGGAAGAAGCTTTAACAACAGCATGCGATGATGCAAAAAGACTACTCTCTGAAGAAGAAGCAAAAAGCTGGTGTCTGGATTTAAAAATAAAATTTTCAGAAAATCTATTGTTTCATGGCTATCGAAAAAAATCTATTGCTGTATTAAAGCCCCTTCAACAAGAATTAGAAGCCGATCAAGCTTCAGGAGAAGAGAAAAGCATCCGCTTAGCCAAATGGAATATCGCTAATGCGGCTTCCCGATATTTTCAATTTGAAGAAAAAGACTCTGCACTCCTTTACTTTGAAAAAGCAGAAGCCCTTAATAAAATCATCAACAACCCATCAGTCTCTTTTGAACTATGGAAAGAAGGAGGACGAATGTTGTTGGCTTCAGGAGATTATCCTGCTGCTAAAAATTATCTGGAAAAAGCAAATGCACTGAATGCACAAATCAGTATGTCTCCAGAAGAACAGTCAAAGTTTCAACTACTCCTGGCTACAGCTTATAATAAAACCCGGGATTTTGCTCCTGCTGAAAAAATATTTTCAACATTGACAGCTGATGATGCTAAGCTTGATTCTTTTACCAATACACAAATAAAAGTTGCTTATGGTAATTATCTATATCATGCTGAAGATAAGCAAAGGGGCCTTGACTATCTGGAAGTTTTAAAACCTGAAATCAGATCAAGAAATTGTCAAGCACTCTGGCATAATTATCATAACGAATATATTGAATGTCTCCGCCTTTCTGGTCAATATGAAAAAATTGATTCTGTTCACCTCGACGATGTCAAAGCTTTCTTTTTCAACGTAACTAAAGAGCGCGTATACACTTTAAAATCCTGGGAAGACAAGCTGGAGATGACCAAGAAAAAAGCACAGGTCGAACAATTGAAACAAGAAGAAGAAATCAAAAAAAGTAATTTCAGAATAAGTTTAGCAGGAATTATTGCCTCTATTTTATTACTCGCTTCTTTATTGTTTTTCTATTTATATCGAAACAGGGCGAAACAAAAACAATTGTTGCTGGAAATAGAAAGAGATCAGCAGATTTCTGAAAACCGAGATAAGCTTTTTTCATCGATCACCCATGATATCCGAACGCCTTTGGCCTTGATGATGGCACCACTCGAACGTTCTGAACGAAAAGTAAGTAATCCTCAAGCGGTAAAAGACTTACAATTGGCGCAGCGAAGTGGTAAAAGACTGATGGAATTATTCAATCAAATCCTCGATTGGAATAAAGCCGAAGCACAGGCGATGACGTTAAATCCGCAAGCCGGCACTTTATCTTTTACCCTTCATACCTTATGTAGACGATTTGCTGATCAAGCGAATGAGAAAGGAGTGAATTTTAATACAGAAATCGAATTGCCAGATGGTCAATATATTATGGATTATGACAAACTGGATAAAATACTATCAAACCTCATTGGCAATGCGATCAAATTTTGTAATAAAAATGAAAACGTCCAGCTTAATGCTAGCTGGGAAAAAAGTCAACTTCATTTGAAAGTCAGTGATAATGGGCCAGGGATTTCACAAGAAGATCAAGATCGATTATTTGATCGACATTATCAGGGGGAGCAAGGAAAAATAAAAGGAGGAACCGGAATTGGTTTAGCTCTGGTTAAAGAATTGATCGAAATGATGGATGGCAGTATTGATCTACAATCCAAACTAGGATCTGGTACAACGTTTACTGTTCTTTTACCAGTTAAAAAAACGAGTACCCAGCAAGAAGAAGAGGCCATTTATCAGCCAAAGGATTCAAGCAATGTTTTTACGGGCAGCAATAAGCCAATGATTTTATTGGTCGAAGACGAACCCGACTTATTGAGATTCCTCGCTTCTGCTTTGGAAAAAGATTATGAGGTAAAAGTTGCCAATTCTACTACAATTGGGCTTTCTATTGCTCAAAGTCAAATCCCAGATATGATTCTAAGTGATTGGTCTTTACCGGATCATGATGGTGGATGGCTTTGCCGACATATTAAGGCCAATGAATTAACCGCTCATATCCCCGTAATGATCCTAACTGCATTTAGTAGTGATGAAAATCTCAAGGAAGTGTTTGATTCCGGAGCAGTTGCCCGTATGAATAAGCCTTTTCAACTGGATACCTTGCATCGACAGGTCAAAAATATTTTGGAACAACAGAGTAAGATTCAAAAATCATGGTCAGAAGGCTCAAATCTTGAAGATCATGATGAGCAACCTGTAGCGAGTGTCGATCCTTTTTTAAATAAAGCCCTCGAAGTTATTGATTCAAACATGGCGGATGAAGATTTTACGATTGAAAAAATGGCTGCTGAATTATTATTGAGTAGAGTACAGCTTTTTAGAAAGATTAAAAACACCACAAGTTATAGTCCGAGCCAATTATTGAGTATCCGAAGGCTGGAAGCTGCCCAAAAATTACTAAAAACGACAGATCAAAGTATTGCAGATATTGCTTTTGAGGTCGGTTTCTCTGACCCTAATTATTTTAGTACGGCTTTTAAAAAGCATTTTGACATTTCTCCAAGCCAAGCCCGGAATTAAGTCTGGGTCATTCCAAAGATTAAGATAAATTTTACTTATTTAAATCTTCAAAAACATTTTAGTGGCAGTTTTTGGTATTAGGTTTTTGAAAAAACCGAATTACCAATACCAAATACCGCTATTTTCTCCTTAAATCTATATAGAAATCCACTTTTCAAAGCCTTCATTTCTCCTTCCTTTCTATTACCATTTCCAAGCTTCGATTTTTCCATCTTTTCCCTTGTTACTAAATCAAAGTTGCCTGTAACATGAGTCAAGATTCCTCTTTTTTTATGTTTTTTTTATTTTTTTTCGAAAAAACACCAGCTCATAAACGATTGATATTCAGATACTTAAATCACATTTTACACCCCTGTTACTATTTCAAAGGCAATTGAAACCCAGGCTAAGGGAAAAAGGGCCC
>CAYXQH010000037.1:7126-18394 GCA_964467425.1 uncultured Saprospiraceae bacterium | reverse complement strand
AAAAAGAAAGATAATTATGGAAAATACACTTAGCTACACGTCATCCAATAGATATGCAAGTTTTATGGCCAGATTAAAAGCATGGTTTATTGATTTGGTTATATTATTTACATTATGGTTTACGATTGGCATTATATATAATTTGTTAACCGAAGGTTTTGATTTCTCTGCGCTTCGATTCCAGATCATTGCAAAATCATGGCCTGTTGTTATTATAAACATCTTGATAGGTCTTGCCTATTTTGTGCTTTTTGATAGTTCTGCAAAACAAGGGACTATTGGCAAACAAGCAGTAGATATTAAAGTTACGGATATGGATGGACAAAGAATATCTATTGTTAAAGCATTGATTCGTGGATTTATTAAAATTATACTTAGCATAGGTTATATCTTCCCAATCTTTACAAAAAATAAGCAAGCACTTCATGACATGATTGGAGGAACCTTGGTTATGAAAAATTACTAATACGGATACTTACTATAAAGCAAGATAAAAAACCAATAAAAAAGGCGCTATCTCATTTGAGGTAGCGCCTTTTATGCTTAAGCTATTATTTGATAGGTATGTTTAATTTTCCATTTCTAGTTTTTCTTCTTTCTCAAGATACTCTTTGACCCATTTAGTGGTGACAGATTTTGGACGTTCCAATGGAAAGCCAAGTGCTCTCGACCAACACAGTTGAGATAAAACACCTAAAGCTCGAGATACTCCAAATAGTACCGTATAAAAACTATAGTGTGTCATTCCATAATGTACAAGGATTGCCCCTGAATGTGCATCTACATTTGGCCAAGGATTTTTAACTTTTCCTAAACCTTGGAGAATCGGAGGAATTACTTCAAAACATTTCCAAACTACATTGACGACTTCTGAATCGGTGATGTAGTCTTCAGCAAATTTTTTCTGCGCTCGGAACCTTGGATCTGGCTGTCTCAAAACGGCATGACCATAACCAGGAATTACCTGACCAGAAGCAATAGTACTATTTACATATTCTGCAATTTGTTCTTTGGAAGGTTCTCTTGTGCCTAATGTATCCAGCATTTTGAATATCCATTTGATCACTTCTTGATTTGCCAAGCCATGTAGTGGTCCAGCAAGTGCATTCATACCTCCAGCTAGTGCATAATAAGAATCACTCAATGTGGATCCAACTAAATGGGTAGCATGTGCAGAAGCATTTCCACCTTCATGATCAGCATGGATCGTTAGGTAAAGGCGCATAAAACTTTTGAAGTCTTCACCTTCCACACCTAACATATGAGCAAAGTTACCACCCCAGTCTAATGAAAAATCAGGGTTGATATGTTTACCATTATGGTAGGTTCTTCTATAAATATAAGCAGCTACTCGAGGAAGTCGAGCTATTAAGTTCATCGTATCTTCATAAGTAGCATCCCAATACTCGCTCTTGTTCATCCCCTCAGCATAACGTCTTGAAAAAACACTTCCTGTTTGCATAGAAGCAATCGCGACAGAAAATTGTGTCATTGGGTGGGTGTCTTTTGGTAAAGCATCCAATACTTTAAAAGTATGGTCAGGAACAAGTGCTCTGTTTTTCCATTGCTTACAAATCCAGGCAACATCTTCATCAGTAGGAATCTCGCCAACTAACATTAACCAAAAAAGTCCTTCGGGAAGAGGTTCATTTCCACCTTCTGTTTTTGGAAGTAGTTCTCGTAACTGAGGGATTGAATAACCTCGGAATCGGATACCATCAATAGCATCAAGTTGCGAAGTTTCCCATACCATGCTCTTCACACCTCTCATCCCTCCAAAAACTTGCTTGAGTGTAACTTCATCTACTTTTTTACCACCATGCTCTTTTAGCAGGGCTTTAAGTTCTACTTTTAATTTCGAAGATTTTTCGAAGAATTTATCTTTAAGAGGATCCATTTATTATTATATAATTTAGTTAGAAATTTAAACGATTAAGCACTCTAATTTGTTGACTTAAAAGACCTACAAAAGTAACAAAATAATGAGAATAAAATAACAATCAATGCGCTTTATCATTCTAAAGTTACTTTGTATTTTAAAACGAATAAAAACAAAGAAAGTTTTGAAAAGGAGTAGGTTCCAAAAATAAAAAAAGCGGTTTGATCAATCTGATCAAACCGCTTTTTTTATTTTTTATCCAATTAATAGCCTTCTTCAAGAAGCTTATCTTCAATCTCTTGAAGAGATAAACCTGTTTTCTTAAGGTCTGCTATTTTTGCAGCTCTGTTTTCACGCCATTCTAATCTTCTCTTTTTATAAACTTGCATCTGCTCTTCAGAGAGCATCCTGCGTATAGACGCATCTGTGCTTTGCTGAATCGCTCGAAACTTATGGCGATATTTTTTTACATCTGTATTTTTCATTTCTGTAATCTGATTCAGATTACGAACTCTTCTTTGTTGGATAACTAGCATCTGTGCAGCTTGCTTACTATCCATGTCGTAAACCTTTACTAAGTCATCAGTAGCTTCTTGCGCAGTCATATCTGTCTGAGCAAAAGCGCCAACTGCTAATAATAAAGTGAAGATATTTAAAAACAATTTTTTCATCAGATCTTTATTTTTAGTTTCCTATTTATAGAATAGGATAAAAGTACAATTTTTAACTTATTTTTTTAATGCTCGTCGAAGGATGTATTTCCTTTTTTCGAAAAATAAGCAAAAAACCGACACTTTGCTATACAAATTCTTACAATAACGAAATCTTAACGGATAGAAAGTAGAATAGGTTTTCAGTCTGTTTTAACGTTCCAGCCTATTCATTTTCAATAGATTATTAACTATTTTAAAAAAACGTATTTTTGAATCATGATTTTAGTTCAGGAAATATTAGTGAGTGATGATGTTGTTGAAAAACAATTCATGTGCAATCTGAATGCTTGTAAAGGAGCATGTTGCTGGGAAGGAGACTTTGGAGCACCCTTAGAAGCGGATGAAATCGAGATTATCCAACGTGATTATCAAAAAATAAAACCCTTTTTAAGTAAAGAAGGACGAAAAGTGATCCAGGAAAAAGGGAAATACACCTATTTTGAGGAACCAGCGGAAAATGGAACCCCCTTATTGGAAAATGGCGCTTGTGCTTATATGACCTATAATCTATCGGGTATTGCACAATGTGGGATCGAACAGGCACATAAAGCGGGGGTGATAGACTTTAAAAAACCGATATCCTGCCATCTTTACCCGATTCGCGTGAATCAGGATGAAGGAGCTATTTATGAAGCATTGAACTATGATCGATGGGATATTTGCTCCGCAGCATGTCAAAAAGGGAAAGATCAGCAAATAACCGTTTATGAATTTGCTAAAGAAGCTATTATCAGAAAATACGGAGAAGCGTTTTATAATGAGCTTGATGCCGCTGCAAAACACCTGAAAAAATAGCATTGACAAAAATAAAACAAGATATTTAGCATACTCAATGCCTTATTTTTTGATTTTGATCGGCAAACCTGTTACCTTTGCATGGATTTTTTCAAAAGTGATATTCAACTGCCTTAATTACCCTTGATTTGACACTCCATCTAAGAGTATATCATAAAGAAAATCAACATTTTATACTTTTGGAAAACTATAATGAATTTACATCGTATACAACACATAAAAATACCTTGATAGAATGGCTTTAATAGGAAAAATAAGAAACAATAGCTGGTTATTGATTATTTTCATTGGGCTCGGTCTTGCCTTGTTTATTATAACAAGTATGTTCGTAGGTAATGAAATTCCATTTCTAGGCTCAAGAGACTCCACAGGAAGTATTAATGGGGAAGAAGTAAAATGGGATGATTTTGCCGACATCGAAGAGGCTTTCAGAGGTAGTAATGATATTTACTCCACTCGAAATTACATTTGGAATTTTTTGGTAGAGGATGCTATCGTTAAAAAAGAGGCAGATGCTTTGGGTTTTGTAATAAGTGATGATGAAAAAGAGGAATTATTTTTTGGCCCTAATCCGCATCCAAAAATCAGACAGTTTTTTACAGATCCAACAACTGGTCAGTTTGATGCTAATCAGCAACAACAAGCTAAGCAAGTATTAGAATCTGGAGAAGAAGTAAACCCAAGGTTTTTATCTTCCTGGAATCAGCAAACTAAAGAAGTCATTAAAGACAAATTGCAATCACGTATAAATACATTGGTTAGTAAATCTGTTTTTACACCAACGTGGATGGTAGAACAAGCACATGTTGATCAAACTCAAACAGCTAAATTTCAATTTGTGAAAATCCCGTTTGATGAAATTGACAATAGTGAAGTTACGGTTGAAGATGCTGACCTGAAGGCATATCTTGCAGAGAATAAAGCTTTATACTATCAAGATGAGCAAGCTCGTAAAGTGGATTATGTCGTTTTTGATGTTATTCCAACAGCAGACGACACTACCTTTTTAAAAGGTGAAATGTCCAAGGTTAAAGAAGAGCTTTTAGATGTTACGAAAAACGATACCATCACTTTAGAAGTGCATCAAGGTGCTTCTGATCCTCGATTGTTATCTAGAGCGGATATTGGCCCTAATTCTATTTTAACAGAAGGAATTGCTGATGCAGTATTTAATGCAGAGCCTGGTGAAGTTGTAGGTCCAATTGTAGAAGGTAATCAAATTAAAATTGCAAAATTGCTAGATAAAAGAGTGTTACCTGATTCGGCAACATCTCGTCATATTTTATTAAGTGCTACTACACCTGCTGAATTTGCAGCTGTTCAAGTTAGAATTGATAGTTTTAAAAACGTAATTGAATCTGGAGCTGCGCCTTTTGATTCTTTAGCAGTACGATTTAGTCAGGATCCGGGAAGTGCTTCTAAAGGAGGGCTTTACGAAAATGTAGCAGTAAATGCATTTGTACCTGAATACAATGATATCATCTTTTTCAAAGGAGAAATTGGAAAGTTATATTCTGTGAAAAGCTCTTATGGTATCCATTTGATAGAACCAATTAGTAGAAAATATGCAGATAATAGTGATAGAACAGAGCGTGTAAGAGTTTCAGTTGTTTCAAAAACGATTGTTCCTACAGATGGGACGCAAGAGGCTGTCCGCGTATTGGCTCAAGACTTTATGGCTAATAACCGTAGCCTGAATGATTTTTCCAAATCAGCTCAGGATAAAGGATATATTGTTGAAACTTCGGCACCTTTAAAAGCTAATGATTTTACAATAGGTGATATATTAGGATCCGGGGCTACATCAAGAGATATTGTCAAATGGGCTTTCAAAGCAGAGGATGGAAGTGTTGCTCCTTTAGTTTATGAATATCAGGATCCAGTAGAATATTATTCTTCAAAATTTGTGGTGGCAGGTTTGAAATCAGTGATTGAAGCTGGAAACCCTTCTTTTCAGGATATTAAAGAAGAAATTGAGCCTATAGTTATTAATAGAAAGAAAGCAGATATTATTAAAAACAGAATCAGTAGTCAGGATTTATCTGCTATTGCTTCAACGTTTGCTTCACAAGTAGATACCGTAGCTTCGGTTAATTTTAATTCAAGTTTTGTTGCTAACCTAGGTTCTGAACCTGAACCTGAGGTTGTTGCAACTGCCTTTAATTTGGCACCAAATTCAGTTTCAGCACCGATTACAGGTAACTCAGGTGTCTTTGTTGTAAAGCTTGAAAATAAAACAGAAGCGGGTAGCCCTACAAATATACCTTTACTTCGACAGCAGACTTCGCGCTCTACACAATCACAAATCGCGGGATCTTTAATCCAGTCGATGAAAAAAGCGGCCGATATTAAAGATTTAAGATCTAAATTTTACTAGACTTTATTTTACCCAAAACCTACTAGTAAAAAAATCTCCTACTTAGTTTTCATTTTTCGTTCTCGAAAAAGGGCGAATGCGTCGTTTATTACAAGCTATCAAAAAGCTTAATATTAATTTCTTTTAATATTATTAGCTGTTTGTGTTTTTTCACGTTTTTTGGTATTCATATTGTAGTAAATAAGATGTTTATAGAATTCTTTTGTTTCGTAGCGTTATTAATACTCTTAATCGAGACAAAAAATCAAACCCATTAAACAAGAATCTTTTTGAAAGATTAAAGAATAACAACCCTTTAAAACTATAAGAACTTTTAATCCTTAGTACTAACATCAAAATTTTAAAAAATGAATATTGCAGTAGTAGGTACTGGTTATGTTGGACTTGTTAGCGGAACTTGTTTCGCTGAAACAGGCAACAATGTCATTTGTGTAGATATTGACGAAAACAAAGTCAATAAAATGCGTCAAGGCGATGTACCAATTTATGAACCGGGCCTAGATGTCCTTTTCGAAAGAAACACCAAACAAGGTAGATTATCATTTACCACTAATTTAGCTGAAGCAATCGAAGATGCAGAAATTATCTTCCTTGCATTACCAACGCCTCCGGGAGAAGATGGGTCTGCAGATCTTTCTTATATCTTAGGAGTAGCGGATGATCTTTCAAAAATCATCAAAGATTACAAAGTAATTGTTGACAAAAGTACAGTTCCTGTTGGAACGTCTGAAAAGGTACATGCAAAACTAGCAGCTAACTTAGATGAAAATATGTTTGACGTAGTTTCAAATCCTGAGTTTCTTCGTGAAGGAGTAGCAGTTGACGATTTTCTTAAACCAGACCGAGTTGTTATTGGAACGAGTTCTGATAAAGCTCGAAAAGTCATGAGAGCACTTTACGAACCATTCGTTCGTCAAGGAAATCCGATTATATTTATGGATGAGCGTTCTGCAGAAATGACTAAATATGCAGCAAACTCTTACCTCGCTGCTAGAATTTCTTTTATGAATGAAATTGCAAACCTTTGTGAAAAAGCAGGGGCAAATGTAGATATGGTAAGAAAAGGAATGGGTAGCGATAATCGTATCGGGAAAAGATTCTTATTTCCAGGTGTTGGTTATGGTGGAAGTTGTTTTCCTAAAGATGTTCAGGCACTTTATAAAACAGCAAACGAATATGATTATGATTTCAAGATTTTGAACTCTGTCATGAAAGTAAACACTATCCAGAAAACAGTCCTTGCTAAAAAAATCAAAAACTTTTTTGATGGCGATGTAGCGGGCAAGACTATTGCTTTATGGGGATTAGCTTTCAAACCTAATACAGATGATACACGAGAAGCTCCGGCTCTTTACATCATGGATGAGTTATTAGAAGCAGGTGCTAATATTCAGGCTTTCGATCCTGAAGCTATGGAGCATATCAAAGCACAATATGGAGATCGTATCACTTTAGCTGAAAATCAATATGCAGCACTTGAAAATGCTGATGTATTAGCAATTGTTACAGAGTGGAGCGTATTCAGAACGCCAGATTTTAATAAGGTTGTAAATAATCTTAAATCAAAAGCTATTTTTGATGGACGTAATCTTTACGATCTTGAGAAAATGGAAGACTTGGGTATCCATTATGAAAGTATTGGACGAGAACCAGTCGGCGTTAGAGCAAAAATTAATGGCCACGTTAAATAATTAACCGTGGGTATAAAATATAAAAAGCGTAGTGTTCATTCACTGCGCTTTTTTTGTATAGTACAGTTTGTTATATTTACGGACCTCTTTTAAGTCAAAACATATAACATGCGAAATTTTATCCTGCTTTGTTTCTTGTCTATTTCGAGCCTAGCTTTTTTTACCTGCAATGATGACGATGGTGGACCATCAAAACTAGATCCGGAAGGAGATTGCTTTACTGCAAAGATAGATGGAGAACTTTGGGAAGGAGAAAGTATTTCAGGTATGCGTCTTATGTTTGGTAGCGATCAAATTAATATTTCTGCAACGAAGCCCACAGCAGAACTCCCTACTTTTTCTATTAGCATATTTCAATTAATGGAAGGGACCTACACCTTTGGTACGATTGATAATGAAGTTTCTGGTCAATATACTATGCTTTCTCCTATAACAAATATTGGCGCCGTTTCAGGATCACTGACCTTATCTACCTTTGATGAAATCAATAAAAGGGTCGAAGGGGTTTTTAATTTCGAAGGAGAAGGAGGGAATGGTGAGATGATATCAGTTACGGAAGGTTTTTTTGATATAGGCTACGAAGAATAGGGTTTTTTATTGAAAAATCCATGATTTTGTCTACCATGTTTCTTTAACAGTATTTTCCATTATATTTATGTCAATCTTAAGTCAAAGTGCTAAATAGCTGAGCTTTTGATATACGCCATTCTTTATTTAATCGTTAAATTAAAAATTGTATCATACCATGCGTTACCTTGCATTTTTTTCCTTGATTTTGTTTTTTGGATGTACTAAGAAAGTAGAAATGGTAGAGACTAAAGATGAGCATGGGTACACCATTAAATATAACAGAAGCACAAAAGATTTCGCAAAGCAAGGATTGTATACTTCCTTCTATCCAACTGGCGAAAAATATGAGGAAGCAAATTATGAGAAAGATACCCTGCATGGAGAGCGTAAAGTATATTATAAAAATGGGAATCTTGAAATTTTAGAGACGTATAATATGGGGCAGTTTATTTCTCCGTATAAACGTTTTTATGAAGATGGAAAAATACAACAAGAAGGCAGCTACGTTGAAAACGTTGCTACAGGAGAGTGGAAAAAATATTATCCAAATGGAAAATTAGAAGAGATGGTTAATCTTGTAGACAATGAAGAGGATGGACCATTTCAAGAGTATTATAAAAATGGGAATCTAAAAGCCGAAGGTTCTTATAAAGGCTTCGATGAAGAAATGGGTAGACCAAGAGAACATGGTTTACTAAAGATGTATAATGAAGCAGGAACTTTAATTAAAAAAATGAATTGTGAAATGGGTGTGTGCAGGACGTCTTGGACGCTGGAAAATGGAGATGTAAAACCCGAAGAATAAAAGCTGAATATGAATAAAATTAGTGTACTTCTATTTGCTGCTTTTTGTGTGACTGGAACATTATTCGCTCAACCTATTGGCGGAGAACATATATATGAATTTATGACCTTCTCACCATCTGCAAGGACAACAGCTCTTGGTGGAGAACTTGTTTCTGTTGCAGACGATGATGTAGCGCTTGCAGCTTTAAATCCAGCAACACTTAATGCTTCTATGCATAACCAAATGTCTTTTAATCACAACTTGTATGTTGCTGGGATTAGCACAGGTTATGCTGCATATGGTTTTCATGCTAAAAAATTGGAAACGGTTTTTCATGGTGGAATACAATATATGAGTTATGGTTCTTTTGATGCTGCTGATGAATTTGGGCAAATTACCGGCTCTTTTACAGCTTCAGAATATGCATTTACCGTAGGGGCAGGTCATCAGTTATATGAACGATTGAGTGTAGGAGCAAATCTGAAACTAATTTCTTCTCAACTCGAATCCTATAATTCACTTGGGCTGGCAGCAGATCTTGGTGCATATTATCAGGATACTTCAGGTCGCTTTTCAATCGGCTTTGTTTTGAGACATATGGGCGCACAGCTTTCTTTATATGAAGACGAACGCGAAACACTTCCTTTTGATATGCAGATCGGAATTTCAAAACGTCTAAAACATCTTCCATTACGTTTTTCAATGACCTATCATAATCTACAGCAGTGGAATATTTTATATGATGATCCGAATGCGGAACAATCCTCGATTTTTCTTGGAGAATTTCAACCCCAGACAGAAAATCGATTTGGAACTTTTGTAGATAATTTCTTTAGACATATTGTTTTTAGTGGGGAGTTTTTATTAGGTAGAAAAGAAAACTTACGCATGCGTTTTGCATACAATCATTTCCAACGACAAGAATTGACGGTTGAAAACTTTAAAAGTTTAGCTGGATTTTCTTTAGGTCTAGGCATGAAAATTAATCGTTTCAGAATTGAATTTGGCAGAGGCTTTAATCACCTCGCTGGAGGCGTGAGCCACTTTAGTATTTCTACTAACCTCAAAGAATTCCGAAGATAAATTTCAACTAATAAAATAAGCGGAAGGTAAGGGGATCGAACCCTTACATCGTTTCACCGACTTCAAGCTTTTCAAGAGCCATAAGCACGCCAGCCTTGCGACCTTCCTTTTTGAGACACTAATCAGAATTCCCGCCTGACTGATCGTCAAGATCGGGCAGGGAACTGATGTTAAACTAGTTTTGCAGACTAGCCCCGACGCCAACATTGGGTATAGTGCCATTTAGCGGAAAACAGAGGACTCGATCCCCATCCACCAATGGTGGACACATTCCTTAGCAGGGAAGCCCAGACTCCATGTCTGATTTACTTTCCATTCTTGTGATCCCTATCAGATTCGAACTGATACTTTACAGGGCTTAAACCTGATGCCTCTGCCAATTGGGCTAAGGGATCTTGATTGGTGAGAGCAGAAGGATTCCCCGCCTGACTGATCGTCAGATCGGGCTGGGAACCTCCAAGGCCATTACAGCACCACGTTTTACAGACGGGGGCGCTACCAATTACGCTCTATACTCTCTAGTTTTCACTCCAATCATGTACGGATGGAGGGCCTCGAACCCCCAACATCATGAGTCTAAGTCATGCGCCTCTGCCAGTTGGGCTACATCCGCAAATAAAAAAGCCCCTTGCTTAATCAAAAACAAGGAGCTTTAAATATCTTTTACAAATACTTACACCATACCCCTTGCCAGTTGATTACTCAACGAACTTAGACAACTGAGATATGATAAGATTTTATTCATCACAACTATAACCATGCTGTTTTTTAAAAAGTTCCCAATGAAATATTTTTTTGTGACAACGCGGGACTTGAACCCTATTCTTTGGTTTTTCAGACCAACGCTTTTACCACTTAAGCTACGTTGTCATAAGCAGGTGTTCAACATTGTATTGCCAATAAATTGAGATGAATTTTATTTTTAAGCAAGGCAAAAAGCAAAGGAAACCTGATGGTTCTCTAGGCTTTTTAACGAAGCATAAGGATAAAAGTCGCCCAAGGTATTATGTAATTTAATTTAAACACCTGCTAAAGTACGCCAGGAAAGACTTGAACTTTCATGTGACCACTTACCCTTTCAACTGGATATAAGCCAGAGGGGATACAGGCGTGTTTTTTATTCTTAAATATTTTGTTCTCCGAGTCGGTTACGATCCGACACCACACGGTTTAAAAGACCGTTGCTCTGCCAATTAAGCTACCGGAGATTGTGTTGGCGTAATTGGATTCGAACCAATGTTTTCAACCGCTACCTAAGTAGTGCGTATCAGGCACTCCGGTTATACGCCAATGTGTGAGGCTTTGCGGAGAGTTGAACTCCGTTCTCAGGCTTACAAAACCTGTACATCACCACTTATGCTTCAAAGCCTTAC
>CAYXQH010000037.1:0-7026 GCA_964467425.1 uncultured Saprospiraceae bacterium | reverse complement strand
GAACCTCCACCATCAGAGTCAAAGGCTGATATGCTAACCGATTACAACACAGGTTAATTTCACTCCTCATCTTTACTTTGCAGTCTCGCAGGGACTTGAACCCCGATCTCTCAGTTCGTAGCCGAGTGTCCTTCCAGTTGAACGACGAGACTCATTTGAACTACCGACGGGGTTCGAACCCGCAATCTTCGCAGAGAAAGTGCGATGCCTTACCAATTTGGCTACGGTAGCTTATTCAAGAAGTTAATATCCTTGACCACTTAACTATCTTAACTTCTTGTTATAGTCAGCCATATCGGAATCCCCGCCTGCCGGACGGGCAGGGAACCGATGTAACGAGAGTCACAACCTCGCTGCCTTTCCATTTTGGCACAATGGCTTGGTCTGGGTGGCAGGACTCGAACCTGCGACTCCCCCGCTCCAAACGGGGCACTCTACACTACTGAGCTACACCCAGAAATAAAAAAAGCTTCGTAAGTTATTACACCTACGAAGCTTTTAGCAAAATTTAATCTATCACATTTTACAATAGAAAAACCCTCGTAGTGTTGGTAACATTACGTCGCGGCTCCTGATGTACTATGTTGATTAAATTCTTCATTTCAAACAGTAAAACTGTAAAGACCTTTGAATAGTTCCCAAAAGCAAAAAAAATAATTATTTGTGGAAAGAATAAATCGAGTGACGAACAGGAAAGGATTTTAATAGAACCTTTGACTTCTGTTTTATTGGATGGGGGTTGCTTTAACAGAAATAGCTTCTTTGAGCTGGATTAAAATTTCTTTAGCATCTTTTAAATGAGGAACCCCTTCTTTGATCATGATAAAACGACTACCTGTTTTTTTGAAAGACAGTCCTTTTGTCGCACCTTTGGTAGCCACATAACTAAGCATGTTGTTGAAGAAATCGGTTTCGTAAAAGGAGGATTGTGGATCGCTGATAAAGTAACAGCGAAGCTTGCGACCTTTTAAACTAAGCCGTTCAAAACCTAACTGCTTGCAAATCCAACGCACTCTTAAGCCTTCGAATAGTTCAATAGTAGGCTTTGGAATTTTTCCGAAACGATCTCGTAATTGGTCAATAAATTTTTGTAAATCTTCCTCATTCTTGATCTGATCCAGTTCGGTATACAGGTTTAATCGTTCCTGGATAACATTGATATAATCATCCGGGATCAGCATTTCACGATCAGTTTCGACCTGTACATCCCGTACATAATGGCGATCTTCTTTTTCTAAATCTTCCTTGAATAATTCTTTAAATGCGGTTTCTTTTAATTCCTGAATAGCTTCTTCCAGGATTTTTTGATAGGTCTCATAGCCAATGTCGCTAATAAAACCACTTTGTTCACCACCTAATAAATTTCCTGCTCCACGAATATCTAAATCACGCATGGCAATATTAAAGCCACTACCAAGTTCGGAATGTTCTTCCAGTGTACGAAGCCTTTTTCGGGCATCTGGTGTCAGTACTGACATTGGTGGGCAAAATAAATAACAAAATGCTCGTTTGTTTGATCGGCCAACTCTTCCTCTTAATTGATGGAGGTCGCTCATTCCAAATTGATGCGCATTATTGATCATGATGGTATTAGCATTAGGAATATCAAGTCCTGTCTCAATGATATTCGTACAAACTAAAACGTCGTATCGCCGATCAATAAATTCTAATAAAGTTTTTTCCAGGTTTTTAGAATCCATTTGTCCATGTGCCATGGCGATATCTACATCAGGACACATTCGTTTGATCATAGCAGTAATCTCCGGAAGGGTTTTTACTCGATTATGAACAAAGAAAACCTGACCTCCCCGATTAATCTCGTAATAAATAGATTCCTTGATGATATCCTGATCAAAAATTCGAACTTCTGTATGAATAGGCTGGCGATTAGGTGGAGGGGTTCGGATAATAGATAAATCCCTTGCTGCCATCAAAGAGAATTGTAAGGTTCGAGGAATCGGCGTAGCGGTCAGAGTGAGCGTGTCTACATTTACTTTTAGGCCTCGAAGTTTTTCTTTTGCAGCCACACCAAATTTTTGTTCTTCATCAATGATCAAAAGTCCCAAATCTTTAAAGCCAACATCTTTATTAAGCAGACCATGTGTTCCGATAACTATGTCTATCTTTCCTTCTTTGAGTTTTTCGAAAATAAGTTTTTTCTCTTTTGTTGTTCTAAAGCGATTAATATAATCGACGGTACACCCAAACTCTTTTAATCGTTCGCCAAATGTTTTAAAATGTTGTAAAGCAAGAATGGTCGTTGGTACAAGAATCGCAACTTGTTTTCCACTGACGACTGCTTTAAATGCACCTCGAATAGCAATTTCCGTTTTACCAAAACCTACATCACCACAGATTAAACGATCCATAGGATATTCTTTTTGCATATCCGCTTTTACATCATTGGTTGCGGTGAGCTGATCTGGAGTGTCTTCATAAATAAAGGATGCTTCCAGTTCATTTTGGAGGTAACCATCTTCATTAAAAGCAAAACCTTTTGAAGCTTTTCGTTTTGCGTAAAGCTTAATTAACTCCTGCGCAATATCTTTTACTTTCTTTTTAGTTTTCCGCTTTAAAGCTTTCCAGGTATCCGAACCAATTTTATTTAGCTTAGGAGCTTTTCCTTCTTTTCCAACATATTTTGAAATCTTATGCAGCGAATTTATACTTACATAAAGAATGTCATTGTTTTTATAAAAGAGTCGAACCGATTCCTGAACATGCCCGTTGATATCAATTTTTTCTAATCCGGAATAGCGACCAATCCCATGATCGATATGTGTTACAAAATCTCCGGGTTGTAGTTCTCGGAGCATTTTGAGATTAATCGCCAGGTCCTTAGTGAATCCTTTTTTCAACCGAAACCGATGAAAACGTTCAAAAATTTGATGGTCGGTATAACAGGCAATTTTTAAATGCTGATCAACAAAACCCTGATGAATAGCTTTGTTGATTGGATGAAACGTTACGTTAGCATCCAAGTCCTCAAAAATGGCATAAAACCGTTCAATTTGTTTTGGATTATCAGTAAAAATATAATTTTCAATTTTCTCCTTAGTATTATTATGTAAGTCATCAATAAGGAGTTTAAAGTTTTTATTAAAACTTGGTTGTGGCTTCGCCTTATACTCGATTTCTAAATCGAAAGGAATAGGAAAGCTACTATTTCTAGAAATGATGACGGTATATTTTTCAATATCACCAATTACATCTTTGGGGAAAATAAAGGCTCTTTCTTTTAGAACTTCTGCGAGATCGTCTTCTTCATCTTCTTCCGCCTTTTTTATCGCATTTGCAAACTCTTCTACTTTTTCAAAACAAAGTTGAAGTTTATCTAGAAGCATTTGAAAGTCGCTAATCCAAATTACCGTATTCTCTGGAAGAACTTTGAAAATAGAAACTTTTTGCTCTTGCGTAAACCGTGTATTGATATTTGGAACAATAGAAACTTTTGCAATATTTCGAATTGAAAGTTGCGTCGTCGGATCAAACGTCCGAATGCTTTCTACTTCCTCATCAAAAAGCTCTATTCGATAAGGCCACTCGTTTCCATAGGAAAAGATATCCATGATACCTCCACGAATAGAAAACTGGCCAGGTTCGAAAACAAAATCCACTCTTGTGAATCCATATTCGATGAGCATTTCGACTAAAAAATCAATATCAACATCTTCATCTTTTATAATATTGATCCGCGTTTTGCTGAGTTCTTCAGGAGAAACAACTTTTTCAAATAAGGCTTCAGGGTAAGTGACTAATATTTCTCCGGCAGTATTGGATGCCGTTAGATTATTAATCATTTCTGTACGTTGCAGAACATTGCTTGTGTTTAATTCTTCAAACTGCATTGGCCGTTTGAAAGAATCCGGAAAGAACCCTACTGGTTTTTTATCAAAAAGATTGGAAATGTTATTTTGCAGATAGGCCGCTTCTTCTTTATCGTTGGCGATCAGTAAATGTGTGCGTGGATCAGCAAGGTAGGTTCCGGCCAGGACAAAGGAATCCTGCGCTCCCATCATTCCTTTTAATAGTAAACGAGCAGGAGTGTCCTGATTAAACTTTTCTACCATCTGTTGGGTTTGTTGGCTATCTCGATACAAGCCCAACACGCGCTGCAAATTTTCCACGATGCAAAGATAAAAAAATGAAGAATGAAAAAATCAAGAATGAAGAATTATTAGCTTAAATTGTCTCCTTATTTTATACAATGGGACAATTAGTTGGCTGTCTTCTTATTTTACTTAAAATGATATAACACATGAAGATTCTAAATGTTGAAATAAAAGCGAGATGTTCGCAAGTTGATAAAGTAAGAAAACTGCTGGAAAGCAAAAATGCTCGGTTTGTAGGAGTTGATCACCAGATAGATACGTATTTTAAAGCGAACGAAGGGCGTCTAAAGTTACGGGAAGGGAATATTGAAAACACTTTGATTCATTATCTTCGCCCTAATCAGGCAGGACCAAAGCAATCTAAGGTGGCTTTATATCATCCAGCACCAAATTCGAGCTTAAAAACAGTGTTGGAAAAAGCAATGGGGGTTTTGACAGTAGTAGATAAGCAAAGAGCAATTTATTTTATTGATAATGTAAAATTTCATATTGATGAAGTAAATGAATTGGGTTCTTTTGTCGAAATTGAGGCTATTGATAAAGAGGGTAGTATCGGACAGGAAAAATTACTAGAACAATGCAATTATTATCTTCAGCTATTTGAGATCAAAGAAGAAGATTTGATCGATCGATCATATAGCGATATGATTTTAAACATGCCCTTCGAAAAAATTTAGATACGTTCAAAAATATAGAAATGAACAATATATTTAATGCTAAGGTTTTACTTTTTGGAGAGTATAGTGTTCTTCATGGATCTCAGGCATTGGCATTACCAACCGGGTTGTTTTCCGGAGGATTGAGTTTTGATGCACAGTTATCAAAAGATCAAAGAGAAATACTTAGCCAATTTCATGTTTACTTATCCGAATTAGAGTTTGAGCAGGTGAGTTATCAGGGCGATCTATTTTTAGAAGAATTAAAAAACCATCTGGCTTTTGATTCAGATATCCCAATTGGATATGGAGTAGGAAGTTCTGGAGCTGTTACGGCAGCAATTTTTGATCGTTATTTTCAAAAAGATAATAAAATTGAGATTGATACCCTGAAAAATATACTTGGAAAAATGGAAAGCTTTTTTCATGGATCGAGTTCAGGCTTAGATCCGTTGATTTGTTATTTGCATCAATCGATTATTATTCAAAAAGAGAAAGCGTCTATTATTGAGATTCCAAAAGTCGAGCGTACCCATGATCTATTTCTTTTAGATACCGGATTCCCGAGAAAGACAGCACCTTTAGTAAATCACTTTCTACAACAGTATCATTCTGATGATGGCTTTAAAAAGTTAATCCGAGAAGATTTATCTGACCTTAATAATTTAGCGATTGAACAATACTTAGCTGGAAATGACGAAGACTTGTATGCTACATTCAATGATATCAGTAGATTTCAGTGGGAATATTTTCAAAAAATGATCCCAGATGTTATATGCCCGGTATGGGATATAAGCTTGAGTCTAAATTTGTTTAAATTAAAACTTTGTGGCGCGGGAGGTGGAGGTTTCTTATTAGGAATGACACCTAATTTTAATAGGTTAGAGAGCGAAAATATGTTTGGAGATTTTCGATGTTTGAGATTGAGGTTTTAATGAACTATTTTTTCTTACTAACTAAAACGAATGCAGGAGGGATGTTAAGTGGGACAAAATTAACATCAACATTCCCAAATATTTTTTGATACAATTTTTTAGCTAATAATGAATAATGTAATTGAATAAATAAGCCGCCCGTTTTTAAAAAACGTTCACACTCTCCGATAATATTAAGACCTAATTCATCAGGTAAAGTGACAAAGGGAATTGCAGAAATTACAGAATCTACATATTCGAAATTATGTTTTTTGAGGTACTTTTCAAGGTTTTCAGCAGAATCTTCAATGACTACAAGGCGAGGGTCTTTAATTTCTCGTAGTTGTTTGCAAAATTCAGCATTCACCTCAAAACTCAATAATTTAGCATCCTTGCTCATCTTTTTGAGGATATATTCTGTAATTACGCCATCGCCCGCACCAAGCTCAATAAGAACTTTTGCACTTTTGAAGTCCACATGTTTTACCATGTTTTTACACAAGGATCTTGAACTTCTGACTATCGTACCGGTTGTTCTGATGTTTTTTAAGCTCTCTCGAAAGAACTCAATTTTTCCCATATCTGCCATATTACAAATCTTCTAGTTTGCGAAGATGAGCTTTTTTGAGTGGAATTCAAACTAAAAAAGATAGGAATGAGCAATTAGATAGGGGAATAGGTGAATAAGTGATCAGGAGGTGTCTGTTATAAGGAAGTCGAGGGACCGCTGAAAAAAGTAAGTTTGTTGAATGTGTCTCGATCGTTTTTGGGAAGTGAAGGATTCGGCGATTGGGATGAGCCCTAATTTGCTATATATCCTCTCAGGAATTAGAATATAATTTGTAAATTACCTTAAATCATAATACCCTAGTTTTCAGGATCAACTAATTAATCAAATTAGATAATGATAAGATTTTTTCGAGACGTAAGACTTAAGCTTTTTAAAGAAAACCAAGTGAAGAAGTATTTACTATATGCATTAGGAGAAATACTTTTAATAGTAGTCGGAATATTAATCGCCCTACAGATTAATAATTGGAATGAAAAAAAGAAATCAATACGGCAAGGTGATGAATTGATATCAGAAATAAAAAGAGGAATAGATAGTGATTTAAATGAATTGGATAGGTTTATTTCCAATCAAAGAATGGTACTTAAGAGTCAAGTAATAATATCAAACTGGCTGAATAGTGAAGATCCCTATGTTGATTCTTTATCACAATATTTATCAAAAATGTATATCGCGACTGATTATAGTATTAATTATAGTGGATATGAAACGCTAAAAAAGTTTGGATTAAAGAGGATAGAAAATGATTCATTAAGAGCATCAATATCAAATCT
>CAYXQH010000036.1:0-18429 GCA_964467425.1 uncultured Saprospiraceae bacterium | reverse complement strand
TCATTTGGCATATCCAAAGATAAAAATTAAAACGAAACTATGTTCGCCTACGGCGAAAATGATGGTTCTTCCTGCGGAAGAAAGTGATAGATTTCCCTTCGGAAAATAATGATAGTCCCGATTAAAATCGGAAAACGATAGTCGCCTTCGGCGAAATGAAGTATTGAATCTTACATTTCGCCGAAGGCGGCTATCGTTATTTGACGAAGTCAAATCTATCATTATTCAGCGGAGCTGAATCTATCATTTCCCGATTAAAAATCGGGACCATCATTTTCTCGCGAAGCGAGAACCATCATTTAATCCAAGAATAAATACATTTGATCTGAAAATATCTATGCCTTACCTTTCATTTCTTATTTTTACTGTTGAAATATTAAAACATTAAACCCATTCTTATTATGAATAGAATCATTACGTTATTTGCCTTTACTCTTTTTTCCATTTCTGCATTTTCGCAGCTCAATATGTCGTATGTGGGAGATATAACTTACGATGAGGAGTTAAGTGACATCTGGGGCTATGCAGCACCGGATGGGACGGAGTATGGCATTGTTGGACTTTTTGGAGGTGTATCGATTGTTAGTCTTGATGATCCGGCAAATCCTGTAGAAGCTGATTTCGTTCCCGGTGCCAACTCTGGTTGGAGGGATATTAAAACCTGGAATAATTTCGCTTATGTTATTAATGAAACGGCAAATGGTTTGGCGGTTATTGACTTAAATACTTTGCCGGATTCTGTTATTGCCTACGATTGGGCACCGGTTATCCCTGGTTTTGGGCCCCTATCTTCCTGCCATAATATTTTTATCGATGAATTTGGTTTCGCTTATATTGCCGGATGTAATTTAAATACCGGAGGAGTACTAATTTTAAATGTTGACACACCAACTGGAGAACCTGAATTTGTATCCGCCATGCCAAGCGAATATTCTCACGATATTTATGTGCGAGATAATATAGCCTATAGTTCTGAAATAAATATCGGCCAATTTTCTATGTATGATGTTTCTGATAAAAATAATATTCAGCTTATTGGAGAACAAAATACACCATTTAATTTCACGCATAATACCTGGCCATCTGATGACAGTCAAATCCTTTTTACAACAGATGAGCTAGCCAATGCGCCAGTTGCTTCTTACGATATCTCAGATGCAGGAAACATTCAGGAACTGGATCAATTTAAACCATATGAAACTTTAGGAGATGGCGTAATTCCTCATAATGTTCATGTCTGGAATGATTGGCTAATTATTTCTTATTACACGGATGGATGTCTATTGGTGGATGGATCAAGACCTGAAAATCTAGTAGAGGTTGGAAATTTCGATACCTTTATTCCTGCTTCGACTGGTTTTGACGGAGCATGGGGAGCTTATCCGTTTTTACCTTCTGGGCTTGTCTTAGTTTCTGATATTGGAAATGGAATGTATGTTTTAGAACCGAACTATGTAAGAGCCTGCTGGCTTGAAGGTAATATAACAGATGCTATCACTACAGATCCGATTATTGGTGCTTCTGTAGAAGTTCTGACTACTCCTATTTTTGAGCTTTCTGGAAATGCAGGTTTGTATAAAACAGGTCTGGCGACTGCCGGGACCTATGATGTTGTAGTAACTATGCCAGGTTATTTTCCATTCAATGGACAAGCTGTTTTACAAAATGATTCATTGACTATTTTAAATATAGCTTTAGATCCACTTCCGAGTTTTGCATTTTCTGGTAATGTAACTGATGCTCAAGATGGAAGTCCTATTCCAAACGCAACAGTAAGTTTGGAAACCAATGGTTTTGATTTTAGCGCAGATACCGATGCAAATGGAAACTTTGTAATAGCATCAATTTTCGAAGGTGATTACAAAGCATATGCTGGTAAATGGGGATACTCGACTGCTGAGGTTACTAATTTGTCTTTCGATGAAAACAACAACACGATCAGTATACAAATCGAAAAAGGGTATCAAGATCCTTTTCAGTTAGACTTAGGATGGGAAGTGAATAATTCAACAACAGATATAGAATTTGAACTAGTTAAACCCACTGGCTTCTTTTTGGGGCCAATCGGTTATTTTGTAAACCCAGAAAATGATATTCCCGATGATATAGGTACTAAATGCTATGTTACCTCTGATGGAGTTGATGTATTTGAGAATAGTCTCTTCAATGGAGAAACCAGTATTACTTCTCCAAGTTTTGATGTAAGTGATTTGAATGAACCGATGATCAGTTATCAAACGTTTACATGGAGTCTAAGCTTTGTTAATCAGACCCCGGGAACAGGAGATGGCACTCTAGAAGTTTCAATAGATAATGGTTTTGAAAGTACCTTAATAGAAACCTTAGATTTCGAAGATTTTCAAGTCGCTCCTGAATGGCGATATTCTGAAATCAACCTAGTTAATATACTCGGTTCTGATCCAGATAGCCTTAGCAATTTGCAGCTTACTTTTAAAGCAACCAGTAATGGTTTTACGCAAATCTCGGAGATGGCACTTGACGATTTTGTAACGTGGGATGCTAACCCAACTTCAGCAAATGAACTTTTAAGTACCTTGCAATTTGAAGCGACACCAAATCCAACGATTAGCAATTTTTCTATTAATTATGAATTAGAAAATAGTAATCAAAACACAAAGCTCATCGTTATAAACAGTTTAGGACAAATCGTAGATTCATACGATTTGAATGATCAACTCGGCAACGTAGAATTTGGAAATCAATTAGAAGCAGGGGTATACTTTGCTCATATTATTCAAAATGAAACACCTAGCAGAACGATTCGATTAGTTAAGCTATAAGCAGCTTGAGCTGTTGTTTTATAAGAAAGACCTCTCTCTGACTCGCAGAAAGAGGTCTTTCTTGTTTTAAACTTAATTTATTTTTCTTTCCCAAAAGGCTCTCTAAAAGAAACGTATTTACCAACTATAATTCCTACAATTACGACAGAATAGAAATGACCGACAAGACCAAAAAGCGCTGTAAATTTTTCCGCGATTTGCGAATTAGGAGAAATATCTCCGTATCCAATTGAGGTCAATGTAATAAAACTAAAATATAGCATTTTATCAAAGACATGGGAATCTGGCTCGACATTTATAAAAGCATGGGCATCAAATGCTATAATTAAAGTAAACAACATCGACCCCATCAAGCCTAATAATAAATAGCAGTCGAAGGCTGCAATGACTATACTACGGCTTACTTTTTTCTCTTCTATCATCTGCCGGAAAACTTCAAAACTTAATAGCGCAAAAAACAGAATAAAAACAAGTAGGGAGGTTAGCTCTAATTCTCTTTGTTGATTATTTAATATTCGCATTATTAAAACGAACAAAGCAAACAAAGAAATACCCAAATAGATATATCGAATATACTTGTTTCTTTTTTCAACCATCACCGCTGCCACTAATGTCAGTACAATAAAACTGACCGGCATAATTATGCTATCAAAAACAAATTCATTCGTTATTGCACTACCAAATAAGACAAAGGTTAGCAGTAAACCTAAGATCTCAAAACGATATTTTAAGAAAAATGAATGCAAGCTTTCCATTTGGTCTAATTATTCTTATCGCTGAATAATACGCTATACAACACGGTAGTATAGTCGCATTATTTATAAAACTCCACCACTCGTTCATCTGGCTTAATATAGCCTCGATACATACCTTCTGTATTAAACGGCATCGCCACATTTCCATATTTATCGACACCGATGATTCCACCTGTTCCTCCAGCCTCTTTTAATTTTTTATTAATTACATGATCAGCTGCTTCCTGAAAACCTTTTCCACCATACTCCATCATTGCAGAAATATCATAAGCAACAATGTACCGAATAAAATATTCGCCATGCCCTGTCGAAGAAATAGCACAGGTATTATTATTTGCATAGGTTCCTGCTCCGATGATCGGCGAATCCCCTACCCTCGAATAACGCTTATTGGTCATCCCGCCAGTTGAAGTTCCAGCAGCGAGGTTCCCATATTTATCCAGTGCTGCGCATCCAACTGTTCCAAATTTATAATCAATCGGATCTTCTGAAAGGTAAGAACCCATGTCTTTCTTTTTTGCTTTCTGCAAAGATTCCCATCGTTGATCCGTATAAAAATATTTAGGATCGACAATCTCTAATCCCTGTTCTTTAGCAAATTGTTCTGCTCCTTCCCGAGCCAACATCACGTGATTAGATTTTTCTAAAACAGCACGAGCTGCACTGATCGGATTCTTAATATTAGTTACACCAGCGACCGCTCCACTATTTTGCGAACGTCCATCCATAAACGAAGCGTCTAATTCATTTTTTCCTTCATTTGTGAATACTGCGCCTTTTGCAGCATTGAAATGCGGAGAGTCTTCCAGCACCCTAATTGTCGCTTCCACCGCATCCATACTTGTTCCACCATTTTTCAAAATAGTCTCTCCCATTGTTAGTGCAGCATTCAAAGCATCTCGAATAGCCGCCTCTTTTTCATCACTTAAATATTCTTTCTTGATCGTTCCTGCACCGCCGTGAATTGCAAGCGTATATTCTGGCCGCTTTTGAGGAGTTGTCTTTTCTTCCATTGTAGTTTCTTCTTTTTGGTTTTCAGAATTGGAATCGCATCCAACTATTAAAAACACGAACAGGGCTAAAACAAATACTTTATCCATATCTTTTTTTTGTTAAATATAGGAAAATCAAGAGTTATCCTACATTTTATATAAGACTTACTTAATATTAAGTATCAGATTATTATACAAAAGTAGATACAAATGGGGTTTGTAAATAGAAAAAGTAACTTAACGTTTCTATTTATAATAAACTCAAAAACAAAAGTATGAACCTTCGCTTTTCAACCGATAGAGCTTGACATTAATAATAAAAGCATGCAAATTGAAGCAGCTTAAAATAGCCTACCAAATCAAGCCATCTCTTTTGTAACTCATTTATACTAGATTCGTAAATCTATTAAAAAAATCATATGAAAATTTTAATTATAGGAGGTGGAAACATGGGACTGACCTATGCGCAAAGTTTTTTACGAGCGCATATCACGACTCCTGAAGATATGATGATTCTGGAAAAGTCTCCCGAAAAAGCAATTGAGCTTGCCAAGAAAAATATTGGTACCGTATATGGAAAAGCAGAAGAATGCCTCAATATCGCAGACCTTATCATCCTTGCTGTTAAACCTCAGGATTGCGAAATACTTTTTGAAAGCCTTCGACCACTCGTAAATCCGCAACAAGTATTCTTGTCCATCATGGCTGGTGTAAAAATAAAAACGATTGCTGATGCTTTGGGAGCACCAAAAGTGATTCGCTCCATGCCTAACCTTCCTGCACAGGTCGGAATGGGAATGACTGCTTTCACCTCTTCTGATGATGTAACACGTATTGAATTAGTGATGGTTCAAAACTTAATTAATACGACCGGAAAATCGGTCTACGTCGAAAAGGAAGATTCCATTGATGCTGCCACGGCTATCTCTGGAAGTGGTCCAGCATATGTTTATTATTTCATGGATGCTATGATACAAGCTGCTAGAGAGATGGGCTTTTCCGAGTCAGAATCTGAACTACTTGTCAAACAAACCTTCAGAGGTGCTGTCGATCTCTATAATAAGTCTGACCTCACCTGTACGGAATGGATCAAAAAAGTTTCTTCTAAAGGTGGAACAACGGAGGCTGCGATGCGATCTTTCGTCAACAACGAAGTACATAAAGATATAATTGAAGGAGCTAATGCTGCTCTTAACAGAGCTGTAGAACTTGGCCAAAAAGAACCGATTGTCGTAAAAAATAATAAATGACGATTTAAAGACATTCAATAAACCTTTCTTGGAAATCCTTTTCCTATCTTTGCCCTGCTTTGGTGATTTATGCTTTGTATAAATCTTAAAAGGGAATTTGGTGTAAATCCAAAACAGTCCCCGCTGCTGTAAGCTCTTGAAACGCTTTTGATATCTCCGCCACTGTCCATTTTTTCATGGATGGGAAGGCTATCAAAAGTTGAGTAAGTCAGAAGACCTGCCATGGTAATTAATTCGCTAAAAACAACTTTCGGGTGAAAAGTAAGTGATGATGAAAAGATATCAACATCTTTTATGGGTGCTCGTATTGCTGTCCTTTTCCAAACTACTGTTTGGTCAGGCAGATACGCTTGTTACTATCCCGACGATTCAAGTATCCGCAGATAAAATTCGAAAGCATCATATCGGAAGTCAAACTTCAATTTGGAATCAAGAAGCGGAACCGATTTCCAGATTAGGAAACATCGCAAATCTATTACATGCAGAATCAGGTGTTTTCATAAAAAGTTATGGCTTAAATAGTCTTGGCACCTCTTCTATTCGAGGTGGAAGTGCTGGGCATACCTTAACCCTATGGAATGGTTTGCCTTTACAAAGTCCAATGTTGGGATTATTGGATTTATCTCTGCTTCCTCTTCAAGGTGCAGAACAAATCAGTTTACAAAGAGGTGGAAATACAGCACTCTGGGGAAGTGGAGCGATTGGTGGTATTTTGTCTTTAGATAATCGACCTAATTATACCTCTAAAACATCCATTCGCTTAGAATCATTGATCGGTTCATTTGGAGAGTTTTCTCAAAAGGTTCATTTAGGTTTTGGTGGGAAAAAAATCCAGAGTAAAACGAAATACTTTTTCCATAAAGCAGAGAATGATTTTCCTTATTCAATCGCTGCTGGTTTTCCAAAACAAAAACAAAGTAATGCAGCATTTGTTCAACATAATTTTTTACAAGATTTTTATTGGACCTTAAAAAACAACCAACGACTTGCAGTACATTTTTGGAAACAATATTCCGATCGGGAAATCCCTCCTCTAACTACTCAAAATTCCAGTAAAGCCAAACAAAACGATCAGGCTAACCGCTTAATGTTGAAATGGCAGAAAATAGGCAGACAGGCTATCTTTGAATCGAAAATTGGTCTTTTTAATGAAGATCAAACGTATACAGATGAGATTATTGGTTTAGAATCCCAAAATATTTTCACTACACTGTTTGCTGAAGTCGATGGACAATGGGTTTTTAAAAAAGATCAATATCTATATGGTGGACTTACTCATTCTTTTACTAGAGCAGAAGCTGACGCTTATCCGAGCATTATAAAAGAACATAAAACATCCATTTTTGCTTCTTATCGGATCGATCGAAATCAATGGCAGTTACAAACAAGTTTACGACAGGAATTAATAGATAAGAATTTTGTTCCTATTATCCCGGCTTTGGGATTCAATTATCAGGTAAATAATTTTTTATCTTTTAACACTAAAATAAGTCGAAACTATCGGCTCCCAACCTTGAACGATCGTTATTGGAATCCTGGTGGAAATCGAGATCTTTTGCCCGAAGAAGGTTGGAGTCAAGAAGCAACAATCCTTACCCATACAAATTTAAAAACTGCAAATTTAGGTTTTTCAATTACTGGCTTTAATCGAAATATTGACAATTGGATTCTTTGGAGTCGAAAAGATGGACAGGCTTTTTGGTCAGCTAATAATATTACCAAAGTCTGGAGTCGCGGTCTCGAACATCGTCTTACTTATCAAGTCAAAAAAAGAAATATCCTTTTCGATTTAAACCTGGGCTACGATTACATTCTTTCTACCAATCAAATCGCATTAGAGCGTCCAAATATTCCAAAAGGTGCTCAACTTTTCTATACACCAAAACATAAAGCTTTTAGTAAGCTGAAGTTTGGTTGGTCAAAGTTTCAGGCAATCTATACCCACCAAATTAACGGAGCTACTTTAGGAATCAACGAGAATGTTGCTGCTTCTCATGTAGGGAATCTGCGTTTAAATTACCAGATGAATCACCAGCAAATCAACGGAACTATTTTTATAAACATTAATAATATATGGGGTGCTGATTATTTTATCATCGAACGACGACCGATGCCAGGCACTCATTTTCAAACTGGAATTAATTTAACTTTTAATAAAAAACAGAAATGAATAAAATTTTTACATTTTTAAGCTTACTACTAACGACAACAGCTTTTTCACAAACAACCGCTGATTTTGAGAATTTCACCATCGAGCAAGATACCTTCTTAAATGGTGCAGATGGAAGTCAGGGTTTTCAAAGTGGAAATATCTTTATACCTAATTTTTATAATGACGCCTGGATGTCATGGACAGGTTGGTCTATATCAAACACAACGGATGTAACGACGCCAGGTTATTTGAATCAGTACAGCGCTATCACTGGATCTGGCTATGATGGTTCTACTAATTATGCTGTTAGCTATAACTTTGCGGGTGTTCAAAATATCCTTCATTTAGAAAATATGGCACAAGGGGAAATAGCCCAAGGGTTTCATATTACTAATTCAACCTACGCTTATTTGAGCATGCAAGAAGGAGATGGTTTTGCGAAAAAATTTGGGGGTGTCACAGGTGATGACCCTGATTTCTTTTTACTGACTATAAAGAAATATCTGAATGGTCAACTTTCTACGGATAGCATTGATTTTTATTTGGCGGATTATCGTTTCAGTGATAATACTATGGACTATCTTATAGACGAATGGACTTATATTGACTTGACAAGTCTTGGTGCAGCAGACAGTCTGTCTTTTGCATTAACGTCTAGCGATACAGGAGCAAATGGAATGAATACACCTGGTTATTTTTGCATAGATAATTTTATAACCACTGATGGAACCACCAGTTTAAGTACCGTTTCTTCCTCTAGCTTTGAAGTTTTTCCTAATCCAACCAATGACTATTTTATTATAAAAAGTGAAGGCATGACAAATGCTGAAGCTTTTCTATATGATCTACAAGGAAGGCTTATCCTTTCTGAGCGCTTAAACACATCGAATCAAAGAATAGAGATCGAATCGTTGCCAATTGGTTCTTATTTTCTAAAAGTGCAAAATGGTGAGAAGATCAATACCAAGATAATTGTCAAGCAGTAAGAAACAAAGGTAAAAATTGAGGGGTGAGAGATTTTCGAAAAATCAGTCTTAAGATTAAATAATTTAATTCGAGTTCATTTTTTTGCCTTTGAGTTCAAAATAATAAACCACAGAGTCACGGAGTTCATTCTTGATTGAGTAATATCATAGAGAGTAAAATTTTTATTATCTCTGTGACTCTGTGGTAAAAATAAATACCAAGTGTTCAAGAATCTTTTGAACATCTCTGATGCTGGATATTAAATAACATATCGCCTTTTACAATGAACATTGCTCTTTTCCAATATTTCAAAACAAATTATCAAAAACCTATATAAGTAGATTATTTTTTGTAACTTTATAGCGATTACTTTTTAATCATTTTGATGACAAAATTAATTCTATGGAGCTACTCTTTCTACTAACTGGTTTACTTATAGGAGCGATTGCTGCCTGGTTTCTTGCGAAATTTAAATACACTTCAGATCGAAATCGGTTTACAGAGAAAGACATACAGGCAAAGTTTGTTTTGAAAGAAATCTATCAGGCTTTATTACAACAAACGGATATTTTAAAAGCTGATTTGAATGAAAAGAACGATAAGCTCATTCAGATAAATAGCCAACTCTCTGCCAAAGATCAGGAAGGAATTCATCTTCAACATAAGCTTTCTGAGCAACGAGGAGAACTAGATCAGATGCAGGAAAAGTTTAAAAAAGAATTTGAGAATATAGCAAATCGCTTATTGGAAGAAAAGAGTGAAAAGTTTACCCAGCAAAATCAACGACAACTCGAAGGCATTCTGAGTCCTTTAAAAGAAAAGATCAAAGAGTTTGAATCCGGTATTCATCAAAAATTTAGAGAAGAATCGCATGATCGGATTTCTTTAAAAAAGGAAATTGAACAACTACGTCATTTAAACACTCAACTCAGTCAGGATGCTAATAATTTGGTGAATGCATTGAAGGGAGAATCCAAGACACAAGGTGATTGGGGGGAAGTTCAATTAGAGATGATTTTGGAGAAAGCTGGTTTACAAAAAGATATCCATTATCAAACACAATCTTCTTTTAAGGATGATGAAGGAAAGGATAAGCGACCTGATTTCATTATCAACCTGCCTGAAGAAAAACATCTTATTATTGATTCGAAAGTTTCACTGGTTGCTTATGAAAAGTATCATAATGAAGCTAGTGACAAGAAACGTAAAAAACACCTAAAAGCTCATATTGATAGTGTCAAAAAGCATATCAAAGATTTGAGCAGTAAAAATTACCAACAACTTTATCAAATTAATTCTCCAGATTATCTTTTACTTTTTATTCCTTTGGAATCCGCTTTTTCACTTGCAGTCAATGAAGACAAGAAAATCTTTTTGGATGCGCTGGACAAGAACATTGTTCTGGTCACCACTTCTACCCTACTCGCAACCATGCGTACAGTCTCTTATATCTGGAAGCAAGAAAAGCAAAAGAAGTCTGTCTTGGAGATCGCTCGACAAAGCGGATTGCTTTATGACAAATTCGTCAATTTTGTAGATGATCTGAAAGCTATTGGTAACAAACTCAATAGCGCTCAATCTTCTTATCATGATGCAATGAATAAATTGACGGAGGGGAAACGCCGTGGCGATACGCTGATCGGTAGAGCTGAAAAAATAAAACACCTCGGTGCTAAAGCATCTAAACAACTTCCAAAAAATCTTGTTGAAATAGTGGAAGAAAAAATGGAAGAAGAAGAAATTGAAGAATTGATTTTTAAGAACGAAGAATAAAATATTCTTGTTTTTCTCTACGATCCAATTAGCGCATTAAATTATCCATTCTATTATGGCTTATAAAGTCAACACTACTATTCAAAAAGGAGAAACAGGTTATATGTCTTTTGCTCAAATACCAGAAGACATTGTCGATCAAATTGTTTCTAAAGGGAATAGAAGAGTCATTTGCAAAGTTAATGAGGATTTCGAATTTCATTGTGCTATTCAAAAAATGAAGGGAGACATTTTCTATATTGGAATGAGTAAAAGCACGTTAAAAAAAGGTAATTTGCATCTCGGTCAAGCTCTGACATTACTACTTCGATCTGATACGACAAAATATCAATCAGCAATGCCTGAAGAATTGGAAGAGGTTTTAAAGTCTGATTTCGAGGGTAATGAAAAGTTTCAGCAATTGACACCTGGAAAGCAGCGAAGTATCATCTATCTGGTCAGCTCCGTAAAATCTACCGATAAAAAAATCGAACGCGCTCTTAAAGTAATTGAAAATCTTAAAATAGGAATTACCAACCCCAGAGAATTTTTAAAATAAATCTAGCTATGCAATCAGTAAACCTTAAAGAAAAACTCTCCTTATTCAATGAACATTGGACACCAAAGATCGTTGGCGAATTAAATAATCAACAAGTCAAACTTGCGAAATTGAAAGGTGACTTTATCTGGCACAGTCATGAAAATGAAGACGAACTATTCTACATTATTAAGGGCACTTTAAAAATGGAATTCAGGGATAAGATGGTCGTATTGAATGAAGGCGATATGCTGATTGTTCCCAAAGGTGTGGAGCACAGACCTATTGCAGAAGAGGAAGTCCACGTAATGCTTTTCGAACCTGCTTCTACCAAACATACTGGCGATATTGAACATGATTTAACCAAAAAAGAATTAGATTGGATCTAAGAACATTTTTAAAACTTAAATTATGTTTAAAAGAATTTTCCTTTTTATTTTTCTCCTGACGTATAGTCTTTCCACTCTTGCCCAAACCCCTTTTCCCAATCCAGGTAAAGTTTTTAATGATGAACTGATTCCAAAAGTATACATCGAAATCGATCCTGGTGATTTAGCTGAACTATTCAACACCCTGGAAAATGAATCGCATTATCCGGCTACTTTTATTTTTGATAATGGAAATAATCGGGATACACTTCTTGACGTTGGTTTTCGTCTTCGCGGAAACACCTCTTTATTTTCGCAAAAAAAATCTTTCAAAATATCCTTTAACACCTTTGAACCAGGTAGAAAATATAAAGGCTTAGAAAAATTAAATATTAACGGAGAGCATAATGATCCGTCTATCATTCGGTCAAAATTAGGTTGGAATCTTTGTAGGGAAATGAAAATTCCAGCGTCGAGATCTAATCATGTAGAGCTGTATTTAAACGATGAATATTATGGATTGTATATCAATGTAGAGCATATAGATGAAGAGTTTGTTCAATTACGATTTGGACAAGAAGTAGGAAATCTCTACAAATGCCTTTGGCCATCTACCTTAGAATATCTGGGGACGAATCCTGATGCATATAAATTTCAAAATAATGGAGTTCGTGTTTATGACCTTAAAACGAACACCACTGAAGATGATTACAGTGATATTGCAAATTTCATTGATGTTTTAAATAATACGCCTTCTGCAGATTTTCAATGCGAATTGGAAAAAGTTTTCGATGTTCAAAATTATCTAAAAGTGATCGCAATGGATGTTTTGATCGCTAATTGGGATGGTCCCATTTTTAATAAAAACAACTTCTACTTATATAATAATCCGCAAAGTGGGAAAATTCAATACATCCCATTTGATCTTGATAATACATTCGGCATCCGATGGTTTGGAGAATGGGTGAATCGAAATATTTATACCTGGTCACCAGGTGGCGAACCCCGACCGATTTATACAAAGATCATGGCGAACCCGACATACCGTGCACAGTATTCTTATTATGTTGATCAGTTTTTAGAATTGTATTTCAATGAGACCAATTTTTTCGATCTTATTGATAGTACAAAAAACAGGATTGAGCCTTCGGTTTCAACTGATCCAATTTATCCATTGGACTACGGATTTGACATTGATGATTTTAATAATTCTTATACAGAAGGACTATCGGTAAATCATGTTCCTATAGGTTTAAAAGAATTTATCATTGGCAGACGAGCATCCGCATTAAATCAATTGGAAACAACAAACGCCTCCCCCATTATAAGTACTATTCAAAATCAAATCGGAAATGCCAATCAAGATATTTTTATCGGCGCCTTGATTGAAGATGAAGGAACTGTTGCTGCCAAGGTCGAATATTCTTTCAATGGTCAAACTTGGCAAAATGTAACTATGTTTGATGATGGTCAACACAATGACGGGATTGCCGGAGATCAAATTTATGGTGCTAAAATCGATGCCTTTAATGATGCCGGAACAATGGAGTACTATATTTCAGCAAATGATATAGAAGGAAACAACAATCGGTTTCCTTTTTGCGAGACCTTCGAAATAATGCTTGAAAATCCTGCTATTGAATTATACATTAATGAATTTCAAGCGGATAATGAATCGACCATTGCAGACGAAGCGAATGAATTTGACGACTGGATAGAATTGTATAATGCCAGCAATCAAAATCTTGATTTAGATGGGTTTTATTTATCCGATGATTTGGATGATCCTTTAAAATGGGCTTTACCTTCTGCGAGTATTCAATCGGGTGAATTTTTACTAGTCTGGGCAGATGACGATACTGACCAAGGTGAATACCACGCTAATTTTAAATTAAGTGCATCTGGCGAAGAGATCGTTTTATCTAATGCCACTGGAAACACTATCGACTATGTCAGTTTTGGAGTTCAGGGTGAAGATGAAGCTACTGGCAGGATTCCGAATGGTATTGGGATTATGCAGCTCGTTATCCCTACTCCCGGTGCATCGAATGTTCCTTTGGTTTCTACCCAGATAATTCCAACACCTGAATTTGATCTTTCTCCAAATCCTTTTCAGCATAAAATTCGAATAGCTTCTGATGAACAAATAGAAGAAGTTCAACTTTACAATTTGCTTGGGCAATTGATTCAGACTCAAAAGGTAAATAGTGCTACTATAGAAATAAATACTCCAAAACTGGATGCTGGTATTTATTTTTTACAGATTGAATTTGCTAATGGATGGATTGGAACGAGGAAGGTTATTAAAGTTTAATCTTTCTATAATACCAATCACTCTCTGCGCTTCTCTTTTCCTCTGCGGTGAAAACCAGAACTGCTGAGAAACAATAAGCTATCCTAAAAAAGCTAAGATTTGTTTGCGCAGGTTTTTTAATTCTTTTTGATCTGTCTTCTTTAATCTTCGGAATTTTCTACGGGCATTCCAAAGTTGAAAAACGTCTCGATAGATCAAGGCAAAATAACCGAGCACAGGAACAGCTAACAATAATAAGAACCACCAATAGTTTCCAGTAAAACCAACAATTATCGCGCAGACGATTAACAGAATCAACCAGTAGATCAAATACAAAACTAAGCCTGCTCCATAGCGGACGGAAGAGTAAAATTCAATTTTTTTGACTTTGCTTTTTGCAGTCATTTCGGCGAGATACATAGGTATAATATTCAACACATAGCCTATCAAAAAAGGAATCAACCCAAAGTCCAACAGTAAATATTTAAACCGATTATTTTTTATAGATTCAGCCACACCTTTATCCGTAACCTTCAAGGTTTTTAATTTTCCATCATAAGAATCAAGCAAAGCCTGAACTTCTTTATTTTGATTTTCTGAAAAAGCATTCATTATTTCTACAGCTTCAAACTCTGCTTTCCAAAGTGATGAATCTTCGGATAAAACTGGAAAAGCAGAAAAATCAAAATTATTTCTTTGAAGTTCTAATAGTCGATTAATCCAATCATCGTCTGCTTCGTTTTCAATATGAATCACCAGACCACGCATTTCTTTTTCAATCCGATCCGTAATTTGCTTAACAGCTTTCCGTGGATTTTCTTCGTAAACGGTTTTATAATCCCTCAAATAAATGGGCTTCCCTACTTCCGTCATAATAAAAGAACGAAAGGCATCTGAATCTGTATAATTAACCCCTGTTGGAACAATGAGTACATCTAAATCGCCATGTGCTTCTATCGCCCCCATCGCCATTCTTGCCGTACCTTTTTGAATAGGTCGCAAACGTTTCTCATGCTTAGTCTGCCCTTCTGCAAGAACAAGAATACATTTGTCATCCGCTATTTTATTATAAACCGTTTCCATAGTCGCATGATTATTCTTAAGGTTTGAATAACCATCTCTAAACCTAAAAATCGGAAGCATTTTGAGCCCTCTCAAAATTGCAAGAATGAGTTTACCTTTAAATATATCTCCTCGAACAATAAAGTAGGTGGGGCGATCTAAAAAAGCACCAATAAAAACGGGATCAATAAATGCCGTCGGATGGTTTACAGCAAAAATAATAGGTTTATCCTTAGGAAGCTCTTCCTGATAATGCAGATATAGTTTTTTAAAATTTACTCTCAATCCGACTTTACAGGCAAACTTAGCAAAGTAATATAGCAACATTTAAATGCTTTTTTAATCTGAAATTCTCAATCCTGACAAAATTGAATTCCGGCTTGCTCTTAGATTTATCAAATCGTCCTCTCTTATATTTTTAAGTGTTCGTAGCTTTTTCCATTTGTCAAAATAATCTTTGTACAACAAAGTATAAATACCAAAAAACGGAAAAGACAATAACAATAATATCAACGAATATTTCCCTAAAAAGAGGAGCAGAAAAAATAGTATTAAAAAGTAAAGTAGATAAACCACGATTGCGGTGGCAATTTTGACTGAAGCTCTAAACTCTACAGCTTTCACTTTTTTATTAATCACAACATCTGTTAGTTTTAAAGGAATAAAATTACCAATAAAACCAATTAAAAAAGGTAAAAACCCAAGAATGATTACCAACCAATTTTTAGTCGTTCCTTCATTCCCTATCGCAATTGCATAATCATTTAATCCTATTTTTTTTATATTCTCAATATAGGCATCTGTTTTAATAGCTAAAACTTTTTTATCCGCTTCAGCCATTTGATTCACTTTACTTGCAATATTAATTTCACTTTTTAATAATTGATTATTTTTAGAAACAACCGGTTGCGCTGGTGAAGGAAAGTTATTTCTGTTTATTGAAAATAATTGCTCCACCAATTTTTCATCTTCTTTTTTATCAATAATGACAACATGCTTCTTCAACCTTTCTCGCAAATCATCTGTCATTTTTTTTATCCCTAGAACAGAATCACCTTTTAAATCATCAAAATAATCCTGCACCTTCATAGGTTGGCCAAATTCAATCATGACCTCACTCCGAAATTGGTCCGAATTGGAATAATTTACACCGACGGGAATAATTTGCAAATCTAAATCAGGATATTTTTTTAAGGTTCCTAAAGCTAGTCGTGCGGTTCCTTTCTGAAGCGGTCGCAAACGCTTTTCATGTTTAGTTGAACCCTCTGCTAAAATCATAATCACTTTGCCTTCTGCTAGCGTAGAATGGCACTTATCAAAGGTGGAAAAGTTATCTTTCAATTTTTTATAGCCCCCATCTTTCATTCGAAAGATTGGAAGCATGTGTAAAGAACGAAGCATTTTTTCAAATAAAGGCTTAGCAAAAAAATCGCCTCGAACCAGAAAATGCAAGGGTCTTGGTAATAAAACAGCCAAAATACAAGGCTCCATAAAAGCAGAAGGATGGTTTGCCGCTAAAATAACCGGCTTATCCTTTGGAATAACCTGCGCATTAGAAAAATAGATTCTTCTAAAATTCGTCGTCAAAGCAACCTTGGCCAATGGTCTTACAATTCGATAAGGTAATTTAGCTTTCCTCAATGGTTTTCCCGGTTTTTTAATTATTACACAAAGATAGTGTTTGTATCGCTTATTATTGGGAATTGTGGGTTTTGATTTGTTCTCGCTTCGCTCGAAAATGGGGGGTTCTCGCTTTGCTCGAAAATGATGGTCTCGGCCTGTGGCCTCGAAATGATAGATCGCCTTCGGCGATAATGATGGTTTCGACCTTCGGTCTCAAAATGATAGGCGCCTTCGGTGCAATGGTATACTGAAATGTTAAAATTATAGTATCTTTATTTTCTGGCAAAGCGATAACAAATATTTCGCCGAAGGCAACAATCATTTTCAGCTCGCCGAAGGCGACTGAACCATCATTTTCTGACGAAGTCAGAACCATCATTTTGAGGTCGAAGACCGAAACCTATGCAAAAGAAAAAGCATCTCCTCGTAATTGGTGGTCCTACCGCTAGCGGAAAGACAGGGCTAGCTATTCAATTGGCGCAACACTTTCAAACAGAAATCATCTCCGCTGATTCGAGGCAGTTTTATCAAGAGCTATCTATCGGAACGGCTAAACCAAGCTCTGAAGAATTAGCAGCTGCCCCACATCATTTTGTGGATTTCATCAGTGTGCATCAAGCCTATTCTGTTGGAGATTATGAACGGGAAGCATTAGAAAAACTGAACATTTTATTTCAGGAAAAAGATGTTGTAATCCTTAGCGGAGGTAGTGGCTTATACATTCGGGCGCTTTGTGAAGGATTAGATGAATTTCCAGCAGTAGCTCCCGAAATTCGACCTCAGTTGATCCAGCAATTAGAAAGCGAAGGGATTGAAGTATTACAAGAAAAATTAGCTCTTTTAGATCCGGAATATTTTAAGATCGTCGATAAAAATAATCCGCAGCGTTTGATCCGGGCTTTGGAAGTCTGTATTGCAAGTGGTAATCCTTATTCCAGCTTTCGAAAAAAAACAAAAGCAGATAGACCTTTCGAATCCATTTTTATTTTTTTAGAATGGGAACGAGCACAACTTTATGACCGAATCAATAGGCGAGTAGATCAGATGTTAGAAGATGGTCTGATAGAGGAAGCTCGTGATCTTTTACCATTAAAACATTTAAACGCTTTGCAAACCGTAGGCTATCAGGAATTGTTTGATTATTTTGATCAAAAAATTTCTATGGAAGAGGCTGTCCGGTTAATCAAACGCAACTCTCGCCGTTATGCAAAACGCCAAATGACCTGGTTGAGAAAAGACGACTTCTGGACAGGTTTCAAACCAGAAGAAACACAAAAAATAATCACCTATATTCAAGAACGAATCGAAAAAGATTAGCTATAAAATATCCAGAACTTGCTCTGGTGGTCTTCCCAATGCCGCTTTCGTTCCTTTAATTACAATCGGTCGCTCTATTAGTTTCGGATGGTCGATCATCGCTTTGATCCATTGTGCATCCGTCAATGTTTTTCCTTTAAACTTTTCTTTAAATATTGGCTCTCCTTTTCGGAGCAATTGTTCGGGTTTTAACTTGAGCTTTTTGAGTATTGCTTTGAGTTCCTTTTCAGTCGGTGGCGTTTCGAGGTAAAGAATAATAGCAGGCTTTTCTCCTTTTGCTTCAAGTAAGGCTAAGGTTTCTCTACTTTTTCGACAACGCGGATTATGATATATTTTCATATGTTATTATTGTAAATAGTAAAATCTAATCTTCTCTACAAATCTATTATTTTCCAGTAAAAAGAGTGGCATTTCTATTTATTATCTTTTCCACATCTTTCTTCAATTACTCTGTCAGACCAATTACAAATCCATTTTAACAAATAGTGCCATAAATGTCTTAAAAAAGTTACTTTTGTCTTACATTCCCCAAAACATTTCTTGGAAATTCACGATTAGTT
>CAYXQH010000035.1:0-18695 GCA_964467425.1 uncultured Saprospiraceae bacterium | reverse complement strand
TTGAGTGATTGAGTGATTGAGTGATTGAGTGATTGAGTGATTGAGTGATTGAGTGTATAAACTTGATTACTTATTATCTTGTTCCAGTGTTAACATGCAAACTTATCTACTTGTTATTCTTCCAGAGTTGATCGAATAATTGATCCGAAGCATTAAGATATCTGTCTGTGTATATTTTCTCTTTCCATTTAGCAGAAATGTCTTCGCTGGTTTGAAGTCGGGCATCAACACCTTTAAAGGTTGGATTATCTATCCACATCGGATTTGCTTTCCATTGACAATTGATATAACTAATCGCTTTGATCACATCTTCGTTTTCTTCGATGGTTTTAAAGAATGGAACAAACCACTTTTCCCAGGCTTCTTTGGCTTGATCTGGGTTCGACAAAATAGTCTCTTTGGTTTTACCAGTCGTTTTTACAGTAGCTGTTGAAATGGTGGGTGTCGCTTCGGCGATAAACACAGGCTTCCCTTTTTTTCTAGCAAAATCAATCATCTGCACTTCATCCCAGCGAGAGAAAAAAGAATAGCCACACCAATCAACATATTCATCACCAGGATACCAGGATTCTAAATTTGCCTGATCTTGTCCCCAACCATGCGATTGCCAAACATAGGCAACATTATCGACCCCCATTTTGTCCAGCATATCTTTTATTCTTTTATAAGCTTTGATATAAGCTTCCCGATCATAATGATTCCATTCGCCTCCAAACTCATAACCAATTCGTAAAAAAACAGGTCTATTTCCAAGTGATTTCAACCAATCTCCAAACTTTGTAATTAAAGCATCATGTTCTCCATTCGCTACTTTTACTTCATGTTCCACCATCTTTAAACCGATCCCAAGCGTACTATTTTTAAAATCAGCGTCATTCAGTTGCAAAGACATATTGCTATCATCATCGCCCCAATTATCGGTTGTAAAAATTCCATCCAGTCCTTTATAAGTAAATCCGAATTCCTCTGTTCCCGGCATAAAAGTAGTATACATCGTAAAACCTCCCGGAGCTTTAAAGTGGTCATAGTAGCCGTCTTTATAATTATCTAAACCTCCAATCGAATTCAAGTCCTGACCAGCGAATACAATACATTTTCCATCTTCAGGTTCAAACTTCGCTAATTGCTTTTTTGGTGTTTCAGGCTCGGCTATTTCTTGTCCAGTATTTTTTGGGTCACTTTCACCGCAAGACATAATTAAAATTGTTAGAAAAAGGAAAAGTAGGTTTTTCATCTGTTTAAAATTTAGTGCTAAATTCTGAGTTTACTTCGAAATAGAGGAAGACCAAAGGTCAAAATAAAAATCTGTTTCAACCTAGACTTTTATAACTCCTGGTAATCAAACCATTTAAAATCTGCATGTTTTTTCAAGCCAGTTAAATCCTGACAACATATTCCGACAAAGGCACCAGTGAAAGCCGGGCGATATCGTTCGCTTCCATCTCGAACATAATCATCGGAAAGAATACTTCCGTCTTGCTTTTTGCCAACTTTAATCCAATGCTTGTCTTTCGTTCCATAATAGAATTGCAATTGTGCTTGGTTAAAATCTGCTTTTAAATACACATTTTTTTTGTTGCTGAGATCAATCGGTTTTTTAAGCACCTCTTTAATTTCATAATTATCGCAGGCAAGGATTTGTAAAAACTTAGATTTTCCATCTTCATGACCATAGAGATGCAAATAAAACCAATGACCAGTATTATAATAACAAACCAGTCCTGCTAATTCCTGCATATTTGTTGGATTGAAATCCAAACAGGTCGATGTGCTCGTATGAAATGCCTGTACTCTTCTGGCAATTAAACTTTGCTTATGAAGGGAAGAAAGCGATTCTCTTCCATAAATTCTACAAAAGCCGGGTCGTGCAGAAAGGGACAACCAATCTGTGCTAATGGGTACTCGAAGCGATTGAAAATGAGCATCCAGTGCTTTAGTATTAAAACGGATCCTCTTTGTTGTCGATTTAGTTTTTTTAGTTTCTTTTCCAGTAATGGAAAAAGATCTGGCTGGGATCTTTTTTCCTTGTTTTAAATAAGGCCATCCATCCTTTTTCCATTCTATAGCCGCTATTGCAGTTTCTCTTCCTAAGGTACATCTACCCCGCTCTGTCAGTGGTCTTCCAACTAAAAAAACAGCATACCAATCTCCATTTTCAGTTTCTACCAAATCTGCATGACCAGCTTTTTGGAGATAAGCTTTTGGATTATTTCGAGCGGTAATAAAAGGATTCTTAGGATGGAGTTCATAAAGCCCTGTAATATTTGTAGACCTGGCTATACTCACGGCATGACCATATTCTGTTCCGCCTTCTGCCGTGATTAAATAGTAATAACCGTTTCGTTTATAGATATGTGGTGCTTCCGTTTTCCCTAGTTTTGTACCTTCAAAAATAGAAAACACCGGCCCGACTAATTTTTTCTTTTTATTGGAATACTCTTGCAAAATGATGCCTCCAAAGAACTTGCCTTTCCGATGATCGACTAACATGCTGGTAAACCATTTTCTATTACCTTCATGAAACATGGAGCCATCAAAACCAGAAGCGGACAAAAAGATAGGATCACTCCAGTCACCTGTAATGTCTTTAGTGGTCACCAGATAATTTGGTGTATCCTTCCAAACGCCGTCAAAGGATCGAACGTTTGAATAAACCAGATAGAAAGTGCCTTTATGATAGCTTAGACATGGTGCCCAAACGCCACAAGAGTCCGGATTGCCTTTCATATCTAATTGAGCAATTCGATTAAGCGGCCTGGCAATAAGTGTCCAGTTTTTTAAATCTGTAGAATGATGAATCTGTACACCTGGAAACCATTCAAAGGTGGAGGTTGCGATATAATAATCTCCATCAACTCGAATAATGGATGGATCTGGATTAAAACCTTTTAGAATAGGGTTTTCTATCTCTATCATGTTGCTAACTCGCTTTCAATTTCTTCCAAAGATTTGCCTTTCGTTTCTGGGAGTATTTTTAATAATATAAAAAATCCAACCGCTCCAATTAGTCCAAAGATCAAGAAGCTCGTTGCACCTCCTAAATTCGACAACTCCCATGGAAAAACTTGCTGAACAACCCAACTAGCAAATGAATTTACAAATCCAATCACCCCAATGGCTAAGCCTCGATATTTATTTGGAAACAATTCAGAAAGCATCACCCACATAACCGGGCCAAGAGAAAACGCAAAGCAAGCGATAAAACCAAGGATTCCAATTAAGACCAACATTGCATTCATATTTGTAGCAGCTTCCAGTATATCACCTTCATTCTTTGCAAAGACATCATTCCCTAACAGCGACTTCATTTTATTTTTAAAATCGACATCATTATCGAAAACAACATCTTTTACTTCTGCTATTTTGGACTGATCAAATTTATTAAAAGCAGCAATTTCATCACCTGTCAATTGATAGGTAGCCTGACTAAAACCATAAGCACAAAGAAGAAGACTAATAGCAATTCCAGCTATTCCAATGAGCAGCAATGGACGCCGCCCCATTTTATCAATCAAGAATATAGCAACTAACGTAAAAGCGACTGTTGTAAAACTTAACAAAACACCGGAGGTAAATGCAGCATCGGTACCGATTCCTGTTTGTTTAAAAATGGAAGTGGCGTAAAAGTAAATAGCATTGATTCCTGTAACTTGTTGTAAGATTCCGATGACCAATCCAACGAATACTAAAAATCGAAGTGCCGGTGTAAATAATTCTTTTAGGGAAACTTTTTCTTTGTTTGTAGATGCTTTCAAACTTTCTATAATAGAAGCACTTTCCTTTTCACCAGCTAAAGAACCATGAAGTCTGTTTAGCACTTTCTTTCCTTGCACTAAACGATTTTTTCCTAATAGCCATCTTGGGCTTCTTGGAACGAAAAACAATAAGATAAAATAAAGGATTGCTGGAAAAAACTCGACACCTAACATCCATCTCCATACATTGTCATCTGTAAGGAAACTCTCACCACCTTTATAAAGTTTGTTTAAATAATCATTACATAGAAAAGCTGCGAAGAAACCCAACACAATATTCAATTGCTGAATGGATACAAGTTTACCTCTGTTGGCTGCATTGGAAATCTCGGCAATGTAAGTTGGTGCTAAAATCAAAGCAGCACCAAATGCCAGACCTCCAATCATCCTTGCAATATAGAGCATTTCATAAGAGGTCGCATAAGCTGATAAAATAGCAGAAAGCGCATAGAGAAAAGCAACAGCAAGCAGGATAGGTTTTCTACCAATCTTGTCACTGAGGAAACCACAAAACAACATCGCAAACATGGCTGAAAATGAAGGTGAACTGGTCACCCATCCAATTTGTGAATCATTCAACTTGAATTCTGGTCCAGCATATTCCATCACGCCAGAAATAATTCCTGCATCAAATCCAAATAAAAATCCTCCAAGTGATACAACGAATGCAATAAAAATAGTGAATGGCTTCATACGTTAGTTTTTCTCGAACACATTGCTAAAAAAATGCACCGCAATATATCAAAAGGAATTCACCCAAATTAATTTTCCGTCTACTAATTTAGCTAATCCGGGGAACTGGAAATGGGATCCAAACAAAAGTGCATTCTTTTCTTTGGCAAGATCGAGTACTTTTGTTAGACTTTCAGCCATTTGTTCTGGGTAGGAATCAAATCGAGAATACCAATCAGGATGTTGAACTTGTATTTTATGCCTAAAACCATCTGCTATGTGCAATAAGGTGTGACCATCAGAATCGATTTCCACAGCATAGTGATCGGGACGATGACCTGGGGTATGAATCATTTTTATTCCGGGCAAAAATTGTTCTTCAGGTTCTACAAAAAGCATTCGATCTTTTAAACCAGGCAATTTTATAGTGCCATAATTTTCACGATATGCCACACCTTTTTCAACGAAATCAGGTGCTAAAAATTTCAAGAATACTTCTTTAAACTTATCAATCATTTTAGCTCGCTCACTATCGTCCGTCCATAAATCATAGGCTAATTTAGGAAATACAATTTTAGCTTTTTTAAATAAATCCAATCCACCGATATGATCGAAGTCACTGTGCGTAATCACCAGATAATCAATGTCTTTCGCATCCAATCCTACATTCTTCATACTAGTAATCAAGTCATTGCTTCCTGTGCCACAATCTATTAAAATATGTTTTCCATTCTGTTCCAGATACAAACAATTGAAACCTATTTTCACATCAAATCCATCGTATCCATTATCCTTCATAGCTTTCAATAATTGATCCTCATCTACTTGACCAAGTTCCACTCGAATATCAACTTGTTGATTGTTATCTTCTAATGCAATACAGGAAATATTGCCTAATTTGAATCTAAAAGAATTTGCCATATTATTAATATTTAGATACCGATTTTCCCAATAGGATGATTGTCTAAAGCTATAGAAATATTTTTAGTTTCCATATAAAAGTCAAAACTGTAATCCCCCCCATCTCTTCCAATCCCACTATTTTTCATCCCTCCATATGGAATCGGTAAATGGCTGACATTTTGAGAATTCACCCAAACCATTCCTGCTTCAACTGCCTTCGCCATCCGTAAAGATCGAGACGCGTCTTTCGTCCATATAAAAGCGGTTAATCCATATTCAGATGCATTTGCTTTTTTTAGTACTTCTGCCTCTGTTTTAAATTTCATCACTGTTAAAAAAGGTCCAAATATTTCTTCCTTCACAATTCGCATATTGGATTTTACATCAGCGAAAAGAATTGGATTGATGTAGCATCCTTTCTTCAAACCTTTTGGTTTTCGTCCTCCAAGCAATAAGGTAGCACCTTCCTCTTTGCCTGTTTTTACATAATCAAGTATTTTATCCTGATGCCTCGGATGAATCATTGGCCCTAGTTCTGTTGCAGGATTAAGTGGGTCTCCAATTTTTATATTCGAGATTCTCTTTTTTAATTTTTTGATAAAAATCGAATAAACCTTTTCGTGAATAAACAAACGACTACTCGAAGTACAACGTTCTCCATTTAAGCTAAACTTCATATAAACTGCAGCATCTAAAGCACGATCTAAATCAGCATCCTCAAAAACAATCATAGGATTCTTTCCACTCATTTTAAAATGAAGGCGCTTTAAAGTTGCAGCACCTTGTTGCATAATCTGGCTACCTGTCCCACTCTCCCCAATAAAAGCAATACCCTTTATAGCGTTATGTTCTGTCAATGCTTTGCCAGTAGTTTCTCCAAAGCCATGCACCACATTCCACACACCCTTTGGTATTCCAGCCTTATGTGCTAAATCAGCAAGATAGTTAGCCGTTAGTGGACTCAATTCTGCTGGTTTATGTACAACCGTACAGCCAGCTGCCAAAGCAGGAGCAATTTTCCAAGTCGCTAAAGAAAAGGGAACATTCCAAGGTGTAATCACCCCTATGGGACCAATAGGTTGTCGAATAGAAAAATTAATATGATTTGTATCAGGAAAAGATTTTCCGTTGGGAGCATCAATAATTTTATCTGCAAAAAACCGGAAATTATTGGCACCCCGTTTAGCATACTCTTTGGTAAACCGAATAGCTTGTCCGGTATCATAACTTTCAAGGAGTGCAATTTCGTTCGCATGCTCATCAATTAGATCGGCGATGGCATATAGTAGTTTTTTGCGTTTTGAATGGGAAGTGTTCCGCCAATTTGCAAACGCTTTTTCTGCTGCCTTAGCAGCCATATTAATATCCCTGTCATCACTAGAAGCGACTTTACAAATCAAGGCTTCATCTACAGGTGAAAAATTATCGAAGGTCTTTTTTGATTTTGCAGATAAACTCTTTCCATTAATGATATTGGAAACACCTTCTTTTTTGATCTTGGTTAATAGCTTTTTTAGCTTTAGTTGATTCTTTTTATACATTTCATTCATTAGTATAAAAACAATGAAATCAATACTGATGTTTTCCTCTAGACCAACCTTTTTTACCTAAATATTTATTTCCATCATCTGCAGCAGGTTCTTCTAATTGAGTTCCCATACTATCATTCCAGCGATTTAAATAGCCAAATAGAGCAACTACTCCTAAAATTTCAACTACTTCTCCATCATCCCAATGTTGTCGAAGGTTTTCAGCAATTTCATCGGTTACCGAATTTGGAACCGTAGAGGCTGCAATGGCAAAATCAAAAACGGCACGTTCCGCATCTGTGAATGCCGGATAGGTTTTATACTCCCAGATATGGTTCATTTTATCTTCTTCTGAACCATAGCGTTCAGCTGCTCGAATGGCATGTGCTTCACAGTATCGGCAACCAGCGGTCATACTTGACAAATAAGCCAGCAATCGTTTCAAAGCACTCGTCACTCTGCCTTTATTTTCCATAACGGCCTGATTCATTTCTAAAAAAGCTGCAGCGATTCGTGGTCGATGCATCATAGTAAAAAGACTGTTTGGTGTAAAACCGAGGGTTTCGTCATAAAAGCTTGCCATCTCCTCTGCTTCTTTGTTGCTATTTCGGTCTATTGGAAAAACTAATGGTCGTTTCATATTTTTTTGGTTTATTACTTAGCTAGTTTCTTACATTTTATTGTTAAAAAAAATTCTATAAAGTTCTACTTTTAAGAATGACCTCAAGGTAAGAAAATAAGATCACTACATTCAAACGGACTTATCAAATAAAAAAAAATCCTTAGATTTACGACATGTCTTATGAAAAGCATCGCCAAAAGTTGCTCAATAAATACCCCGCAATTGAAGATTTAATGTGGAAAGCCAAAAAGAGGATTCCAAAGGTCTCCTGGGCCTACCTGCAAACAGGTACCGGAAGAGAAGAATTGCTTCAAAAAAATCTGGATGCTTTTAAATCAGTCACCTTTAAGCCACAGTTTTGCCTCGGAGCAATGAATCCGAAAATTGAAACCGAATTATTTGGACAACAATTGTCTGCTCCTTTTGGAATAGCGCCAATTGGATTAACGGGTTTGATGTGGCCAAGAGCAGAAGTAATTTTCGCTAAGGCTGCCAAAAAACATGCTATTCCAATGTGCCTAAGCACCTTAGCGACTGAAACTCCAGAAACAGTTGGACCGCATGTCGGCGACATGGGCTGGTTTCAATTATACCCTCCTAATGATAAGGCGATGCGAAGTAAATTATTGGAGCGAGCAAAAAAAGCAGGTTTCCAAAAACTGGTGATCACTATCGATATTCCAACACCAAGTCGAAGAGAACGAACTAAACGAGCAGGACTCCGAACGCCTCCTAAAATTACTCCTGGGTTTATTTGGCAAGGCATAACACACCCACAATGGTCTTTTAATACTTTAAAAAATGGTTTACCAAGATTAAGAACGATTGAAGCCTACTCGGAGTTTAATTCCATGATGTCGGTAGGTGCTTATGTAAAAGACCAAATGGGGGTCAATCTAACCTGGGATTATTGCGAAGAAGTTATTAACGAATGGGACGGGCCTGTCTTAATCAAAGGAATCATGCATCCCAAAGATGCAGAAATGGCAATAGAAATTGGAGCTGCTGGAATCATCGTTTCCAATCATGGTGGACGACAATTTGACGGTGCTCCAAGCGCACTTGAAATGCTTCCTGAAATTGTATCAGTAGCAAAAGGGGAAACAGCGATTCTTTTTGATAGCGGAGTTAGATCAGGATTGGATATTTTGAGAGCGTTAAGTCTGGGTGCCGAATTTGTACTTTTAGGTCGAGCATTTCTTTACGGTGTAGCTGCGCTCGGAAAAAACGGAGCTGAACATGTCATAGAAATTTTAAAAAGTGATCTAAAAAATAATATGAGCCAAATTGGGATCGAAAATCTAAATGAGGTAGTCAGAAGCCAAAGATGAAAGGTGAACTATAAAAAATTAAACTATGCCAAAAATTGCATTGCATTGGAAAATACTAATCGGGATGTTACTCGGAATAGTTATTGGGTTGATTGCTGGGCAAATAACAGGAGGGCCTGAATTTGTAAAAAACTGGATTGCTCCCTTTGGCGCCATGTTTATTAATCTTTTAAAATTAATAGCAGTTCCGCTAGTCGTCATTTCTTTACTAAAAGGGATTAGCGATTTAAAAGATATGAGTTCTTTAGCCAGCATAGGTAGTCGAACTATTGTGCTTTATTTAATCACCACAGTTGTTGCGGTAATTATAGGCTTGACCTTAATAAATGTTTTTCAACCTGGAAATGTTGTCAGCGATACCACCCTCGCGGAGTTATCGAAAGACTACCAATCCACAGTAGTTGAAAAATTGGAAAAAGCAGATATAGATCTGGAAAAGCTAGGCGAAACTAATGTTGAAGAAGGTGAAGTAGAAAAAGAAAAAGCAAGCCCCTTACAATTTTTCGTAGACTTGATTCCGCAGAATATTTTTAAAGCATCTATTGAAAATGGCAATATGCTCCAAATCATTTTCTTTGTAGTGTTCTTTGCCGTTTGTCTCCTAATGCTCCCTTCCGAAAGGCAAAAACCGCTCAAGGAATTATTTGGAATTGTGAATGATGTCTTTTTAAAAATGGTCGACGTCATCATGTGGGTTGCACCTTATGCAGTATTTGCCTTGATTGCATCCCTGGTTGCCGAAACTTCAAATGGAGAATTGTTCCTGGCACTATTAGGTTATGCCGCCGTATTATTATTTGGGATGGCTTTGCTTTTAGTGTTCTATCTTATTTTAGTAAAACTCTATGCTGGGATGTCCCCTGTCAAGTTTTTAAAAGGTATCCTTCCCGCACAGCTCGTCGCTTTCTCTACAAGCTCGAGTATGGCTACCCTACCAGTCACCATGGAATGTGTGGAAGAAAATTTAGGTGTTGAAGATGAAGTCGTCAGTTTTGTCTGTCCGGTTGGAGCAACAGTAAATATGGATGCCACCAGTTTGATGCAAGGAATCGCTGCTGTTTTTGTTTGTCAGGTGTTAGGTCATGAATTAACTATAGCAGATCAGTTAACCATCGTCTTAACAGCTACGTTGGCTTCTATTGGAGCAGCCGCTGTACCAAGTGCAGGTATAGTTATGTTGGTAATTGTTTTAGAGTCCGTAGGTTTTCCTCCAGAAAAATTAACGATCGCATTAGCGATGATTTTTTCAGTGGATAGGCCTTTGGATATGTGTCGTACGGTGATTAATATTTCGGGAGATAGTTGTGTATCGGTGCTGGTGGGTAAGTCTTTGGGAAAGATTGATCAGCATCGTTGAAAGAGGCAATATGTCTATAGAGAATGAACTATCTCTTCCCTGACCCTTTGCAAACTTTGCAGGTATTCTTCTCTCCTCTCGTACCTTTCCAAAAACCTTGACCATTACAATTTCTGCAGCGGTTATGGTTTTGAGAAAGCAGCTTCATCACTACAAAAACAATGAATCCAGCCAGAGCCAATATCACTAAAAGTACTACTATTCGGATCATTTCTTAAAATTTTTAAACCTTGGTCAAAGAATTTTATATATTCGACAAATTTATAAAATTAAATGGATATTCAATCAAAACTTCCAAAAGCAGGAACCAGCATTTTTGCAATAATGTCTGCTCTATCCAATGAGCATCAAGCCATCAATCTAGGTCAGGGCTTTCCTGATTTTGATTGCGATGAAAAATTGAGAATTTTAGTTTCTAAATATCTCAATGATGGCAAAAATCAGTACTGTCCAATGCCCGGTTTTTTAGGGCTTCGGCAAAGTATCAGCGACAAAATGTTTCGCTCATATAATACTCGTTTAGATCCTGCTTCTCAGATATGTGTAACTGCTGGTGCAACACAAGCTTTGTTTACCGCTATCACTGCTTTTGTAAATCATGGAGACGAAGTCATAATTTTTGAACCTGCTTATGATTCCTATGCACCAACCATTCAAATAGCTGGTGGCATTCCCAAGCCTTATCGATTAACCTTACCTGACTATCGTGTAGATTGGGATCGTGTTGAAAGTATGATAACTGACCGAACCCGAATGATCATGATTAATACACCACATAATCCGACGGGAACTATTTTAAAAAAGGAAGATCTTCTAGCTCTTGAACGAATTGTTGCAAATACAAACATTATTGTTGTTAGTGATGAAGTTTATGAGCATTTGATTTATGATGAAGAGGAACATCAAAGTGTCATTCGGTTTCCTAACCTATTTCAGCAAAGTATGGCGATCTATTCTTTTGGAAAAACTTTCCATAGTACTGGCTGGAAAATGGGTTACTGCATCGGCCCCGATCATCTGATTAAAGAATTTAAGAATGTTCACCAATGGAATGTTTTTAGTGTCAATTCATTTACACAGTATGCTTTAGCAGAGCACCTTCAGGATCCTCAAAGCTATGAAACCCTTCCTCTATTTTTTCAACAAAAAAGAGATTTTCTAAATGAGGCATTAAAAGAAGTTCCTTTAAAACCGCAACTTTCAAAAGGCACTTATTTTCAACTATTCAATTATGAAAAAATAAGCGATCAAAACGATCTTGATTTTGCTAAATACATGACGACCGAAATTGGTGTAGCCTCTATCCCACTCTCTCCATTTTATACTGATCCTCCTGGTGATAAAGTGATTCGGCTTTGTTTTGCTAAAAAAGAATCCACTTTAAGTTCTGCGGCTGAGCGGCTTTCTAAATTAATTTGATTTTTGAAAACCTTATAATAGAGATTAAAAATTTTAATTTTGTAATAAAAAGAAATTTTCGAATGAGTAAAATATATTATTATAAAACATACTCCATTCTGAAAAACTGGAACCTCTGTTAATGCAGATTTTATGGACTATTAAAAATTACATAATAGAAATAAACTAATCCTATCTATTACAAAGGATAAGTTTTCTTACTTGTTTGTTTTGGAAACGTCTGTACATCCTGTAGACGTTTTTTATTCTAACTCAAGATTATTATCCGGCCCGTAATATCTGGCTTCCAAACACATCAGATTGAATTTTAAAATTTTCCTTATTTTGAGAAAAATTAAAGCTATGACTAAATACATCTTTTCCACTATTCTTTTATTGAACTTTTTCAGTTTGCATAGTGTTGCTCAATCAAACACATTCAAATTGGCAGACTATACGCTACCCGATTTACAATTTCAGGCTTTAAACTTATTTGCAAGTTTTAATACAGGCAATGGAGTCTCAAAATCCTTTGATAGTTCATCTTCTGAAATCCGAAGATCAACTAATTTAAGTGGTAGCTCTTTTCTGGCTTTTTCACTTTTCGAAAACAATACGGTTTGGCAAAAATCGCATTCTGGAAGGGCAAGTTTATCTGGACGATTTACAGATTTCCAATTTTCAGATAATTCTTATTTGAGATATACTCAATTTTCTTATAGTGGAGATTACGAACTCATGAATAGACAATACAATTCCACCAAAGGATTTAGCGAGCTTGGATTTTATATGATGTCAGACTTTTGGAAAAGTTATGAAAAAGAAGAAAACATAGCCACATCAATGAAAACAACCACACATCAAGGCAGTATTTTTTTATTGCCTAGCATGAAAATCGGGATTGGAAGAATAGACCAAATTACTGATTCCAGGTGGGCGATTTTTATTCTTCAGCGTTTAGAAAAGAAAGGAAGGCTTTCCAGAGCATACACCGAAGAAGATGTACGTTCCTTCGCTGAAATGCTTTCGACTATTTACTTTAAACGATACTTCGATTTCAGGTTGAGACGAATTTCAGAATTAGAAGCAATCGATCAATTTCTACAAACACAGGGTTTGATTCAACAAACGGACATCACTTATTTTTCTCAATTGAATGATATGGTTGGTTTTGGAAGAGGACCTTTACGATTTAGTGGCAAACGATTTTCTTTTGCTATTTACGGAGGCTATCATTTCCTAAGTTTTAACGAGGCCATTTTCTCAGAGAAGTTCCACAACCATGCTGGTATAGTAAACATGGGACCTGAATTCAGAAAAGAGCATGCTATAAATTTAAATTTACAAAATACTATTGACTTCTATTTACATGCCGGTTTTATTTTAGGAAAAGAAATCAATAAAACTTATGAACAAAATTCATCTTATCTGAACCCAAAATTGAGCATTGGAATTTCTGATAAATTGGGCTATTACCCAAACACTAGAAGCAGGATTGAAGTCACAGGTAATATTAATTCAACGCTCACTCCTGGCGAAGGAAATTTATTTAGTGGGCAGACTGGGATTGATGCTTTTGGAGCAAATATGTCCACTGATATCGATTACGTTTATTTCATTAACCCAAGATTCCAGGTAAACTTTCAATTAAACACTAACTTCAATCTTTTAAAAGATAATGGTAGTTCACTTTTTAACGTTAGACAAGCAACAAATGAAAGCTTGCTTTTCCTTCTAAATTATCCAAATTGTTCCGATAACTTTTGTTTTCGTTATACTAATCAAGGAAAGCGGTTTACTACCTCGTTTAGCATTCAATTAAGTTACAGCATTTTTTAATATGAATTTAAAAATAGAAACAGAACGATTGATTCTTCGTCCTTTTACAATAGATGACGTTGAAGATCTTTATCAAATGAATTTGGACCCCAAAGTCAGTAAATATACGATGGATGGCGGAATACATACTAAAGAAGAAATTCGGGAGATTCTAACGAAATCTACTCTTACAGATTATAAAAAACATGGCTTCGGACGTCTCGCAGTTTTCTATAAAGACAACATGGAGTTTCTTGGTTTTTCAGGTTTAAAATATTTGGAAGATATGGACGACGTAGATATTGGATATCGATATAAAAGTACTTATTGGGGCAAAGGTATTGCGACCGAAGCGGCTCGCCCATTTCTGGATTATGGCTTTAAGGAATTAAAGCTCCAGAAGATTATTGGAATGGTACACCCGGACAATCCTGCTTCTTCTAATGTTTTAAAAAAACTAGGCTTTTCCTTTGAAAAAAATATTATGGAGGAAGGAGTGGAAATTGAGTTGTATGGTATTAAAAGTCCCGTCAGAGATTAAAAAATAAACTGATTGATTGTTGATTGTAGAACAAGGAACATTGATTTAAGAAGTACTGTTCGTATAAAATTTTCTTCAAAATTCGACATTCCCTGTTCGACATTCCTTGTTCAAATCCAATAATGAAAATAAGAGAACCAGTTTGAATTGGATAAGAAAACTAAGTTGAAAAGATTCGATTCAGTAACTTTATCCACTTATAATTGTTATATTAATAGTAAGCCCAAAAGATTGATTTAAGCAATTTTGGTTTGGCATTTAGAAAACAATTAATTTTGAAGATGCGTTTTTTGATTTGTTTATTTCTATTGATAGGTATTTTTAGGTTGAATGCACAAAACCTGGTGCCCAACCATTCTTTTGAATTATTGAAAAACCTCCCGGTAAAACCTAACCCAAAAAACACCTTTGAGTATGAACCTGAAAGCGGATACATTCCTTATAAGAAAAATCTAAAATCCTGGTTTGCTGCCTCTAAAACAACTCCAGATTTACGTATTAATTCTCCGGCTAATTATTATGAATGTCAACGTAAATTTAAAAACTGTGATCGAGCAAGAACAGGTGTAAATTGTGTAGGTATTATCACCTACATGAAAAATGATAAAACTAAAACTTACCGAGAATATGTCCAAATCCCTTTGAGAAGAAACCTCAAACCCAAGCAGGTTACGCATGTTGAATTTTGGGTCGCGAAAGAACGTCAGGCAAAATTAGTATCTAATAATCTTGGTGCTTATTTTTCTATGAAAAGTATTTATAAAGCGACCAAAGAAGTTATCGACTTTGTCCCTCACATCAATTACGATACTATTGTCAACGAACATAAAAAGGAATGGGTTAAAATAAGTGGAACCTTTATTCCTGATAAGCCTTTTAAGTATTTATTGATCGGAAACTTTTTTGACAATAAACAAACCAAGATGGGGCGATTTAAAAAATATAATGGTTCTCCTTATTCCCCACCCTATGCTTATTACTTAATTGATGACGTGAAAGTTTGGCAAGACATTGAAGAGGAAGAAAAGGAGGAAGAAGAAAAAACAACTGAGCCTGTTTTGGTTTATAATGAAAAAGTGGTCTCTAAAAATGAAGCGATCGAATTAAAAAACATCGAATTCGATTTTGACAAATCAGATTTAAAGCCCGTCTCAATTGTTGAACTAAATAAACTGCTAACTTTTTTAAAGAAAAATCCAACAATTAGAATTGCTATACAGGGGCATACAGATTCTGATGGAAATGATGATTATAATCAAAGGTTATCAGAAGATAGATCTTCTTCAGTTGTTGATTTTTTAACTAAAAAAGGGATTGATCAGACAAGATTAGAAGCAAGAGGCTTTGGAGAAAAGAATCCAATTCGTGAAAACCGGACGGTTGAATCCAGAAGCAGAAATCGACGAGTGGAGTTTTTGATCTTAGATGATTAAAGAGAATCTATTTAAAAATGAATCAACCTTATTTTGAAACGGAGCGATTAATCATTAGAGATTTCGAACCTGCTGATTTGATGACCATTCATCAATATGCTTCTGATAAGGAAGTGGTACAACATCAAAGATGGGGACCAAATGATTTAGATGCTACTCGTTCTTTTTTAGAAAAAGCTATCAATAGTAGCACCGTTCATCCCAGGCTAACCTATGAATTAGCTATTGTTTTGAAACTCAAGCATGAACATATTGGAGGTTGTGGAATCTTCTTAAAAGATGATTTACAAACAGCTTCGATTGGCTATATTTTAAATCCTGACTATTGGAATAGAGGTATTGTAACAGAAGCTGTCAAAGGTTTAATTGAGTTTGCAATCCAACAACTAAAGATAAAATCACTTCAAGCAACCTGTGATACACGAAATATAGCTTCACGAAGGGTTCTAGAAAAAACAGGATTCCACTTGTCTAAAACGATTAAAAATCATTTTGTTCAAAAAGGAGTAAAAAGAGATTCTTATGTTTTCAAGTATTAAAAAGAATCAATAATCGCCAAAAAGTCATCTCCTTTCAAAGAAGCTCCTCCAACTAATCCACCATCAACATCTCTTTTTGAAAAGAGCTCTTTTGCATTAGCAGCCTTTACACTTCCGCCATATAAAATCGTAGTATCATTAGCCACCTTTTTAGAATACTTCTTAGCAATCAAATTTCGAATGCTTTTGTGCATATCCTGCGCTTCTTTTGGACTGGCAGTTACCCCAGTTCCAATTGCCCAAATCGGTTCATAAGCGATGACAACTTTTTCAAAATCAGTCGTTTTTAAACCGAACAAACTTTCCTTTAACTGACTGGAAACGAATTCAATATGCTTCTTTGCTTTACGTTTTGCTAGAGACTCTCCACAGCAAAAAATCGGCGTTAATCCTTTTGATAAAACCAATTTTACCTTTTTGGCAATTAGCTCATTCGTCTCTTTATTATAAGCTCGTCTTTCAGAATGCCCAAGGATCACATATTCAACCCCAACAGATATTAGCATATCAATGGAAACTTCACCAGTATAAGCGCCTTTTTCTTCCAAATGGCAATTCTGAGCAGCTAATTTTATTGCTGGATTATATTCGATCTTGCGACTGACTCCTTGCAAACTGATAAAAGGAGGAGCTAGAATAGCTAAAGCTTTTGAAGGCTTTATATTTAAGCTAATATGCTTTGCTAGATTTACACCTTGATCAAAGCTTGTATTCATTTTCCAATTACCTGCTACTATACGTTGTCTGGCCATTTTAAAGATATTTGTTAATTAAAAAATCGAACCGCAAATCTACTAAAATAAATATCAATGAAATGGTCAAAAGACATAAAACTGACAATAGAAATTAGTAAAACTGTTTTCAAATTAAATACATTTGCGCCTTCCTTAACCAAAACAACTTAGGATGAGAATATCAGGACTTACGACCATTTTACTTTTTCTATTTTTAATACCTTTAAAAGGACAATTAGATTCCAGCTCTTATACTCTGGATCAAGTTGTTGTCAAAGACAATCGAATTCAAATTCCTTTTTCTGAGCATTCCAGAACAATCAATATCATTACCAGAGCTCAGATTGAATTAGCTCCAGCTCAAAGCATTCCTGAATTATTGCAATATGTTGCCGGAGTTGATATTCGCCAAAGAGGAGTACATGGTGTACAAGCAGATGTTAGCATACGTGGTGGGACCTTTGATCAGACGCTAATTTTGATTAATGGAATTAAGATGAGTGACCCTCAGACCGGACACCATGCTTTAAATATCCCTATCGATATGGAAAGTATTGAGCGAATAGAAATCCTAAAAGGGCCAGCTGCCAGAGTCTATGGTCAAAATGCTTTTGCAGGAGCGATCAATATTGTTACAAAAACACCAGACGAACGCTATGCAAAGGTTAGTGTTTCAGCTGGTGAAAATAGCCTGGGTGGACTAACTGCTTCTTTTGCTTTACCTAAAAGTAATTTTAATCAATACTTTTCTTTTGCACGAAATTTCTCTGATGGTTATCGACATAATACGGATTACGATATCACTAACTATTTTTACCAATCCTCTTTTAAATATTTGAATCAAGAGTTAGACATTCTTGCTTCTTTTACCGAACGTGAATTTGGAGCAAATCGATTTTATGGAAACGATGTAGATGCATTTGCAAATCAATATGAAGAAGTGCAAACGAGTTTAGTGAGTGTAGGATTTAAAAACATCAATGGTGATTTTGCTTTTAAACCAAGAATTAGCTGGCGAAGAAATCAGGATGAATATGTCTTCCAACGAGATAATCCATCCATTTACAGAAACCTGCATATCAGCAATACCCTTAGCCTGGAATTGAATGCTGATTATTATTCTGAACTTGGAGCAACTGGAATTGGTCTCGAGTTTAGCACAATGGATTTAAGGAGTAATAATCTTGGAAAACATGATCGTCAGATAGCTACATTTTTCCTTGAACACCGCTTCAATTTATTAAACAACAAACTCGATGTAAACCCTGGTCTATCAGCAAGTTACTATACTGATTTCGGAAGTAAATTTTTCCCTGGAATTGATTTAGGCTATAAAATAACAGACCATTTTAAGTTTTATGCCAATACGGGTTATACCTGGCGAATCCCAACGTTTACGGATTTATATTATGAAGATGCAGCAAATCTTGGAAACGAAAATCTAGAACCGGAATCTGCGCTTTCTTATGAAGCTGGAATGAAATATGTGTCGTCGAATATTGATATTTCATTGAGCTGGTTTCAGAGAGATGGAAGCGAATTAATCGACTGGACAAAAGAAAACGTTGATGCAAAATGGCAACCTCAAAACATCAGCAACATCCAAATGAGTGGAGTCGATTTATCCGCTAATTTCAATTTAAATAAACTTTTAGAACAAGACTATTTGAATCACCTTCGCATAGGTTATACGTATATTGATGCAGAAGAACCCGTTAACGAGGTTGATTTTTCAAGGTATGTTTTAGAAAATCTAAATCAACAATTAGTCATTGGTTTGGATCATCGATTCTTTGGAAACCTTTACCACAGTATTAATTATCGTTATCTCGACAGAGCTAGTCTGGAGGATTACAATCTCATAGATTTAAGATTAAGCTGGAAATCAAAAAACGTTACTATTTTTGGACAGATTGATAATTTACTGGACACTGAATATCGCGAAAGTAATTTGGTCGATATGCCAGGCAGATGGATATCAGGAGGTGTGAAGTATAAAATAAAATACTAGGTAGACAGGTAGACAGGTAGACAGGTAGACAGGTAGACAGGTAGACAGGTAG
>CAYXQH010000034.1:0-18736 GCA_964467425.1 uncultured Saprospiraceae bacterium | reverse complement strand
TTTGCATAAAGATTTAAAAACAAATCAGCTTTCGATTGGTGAACACCATTATATTCCAGTCTGGCGATACATCCATAAGGACAAAAATGGGAAAGCAACTTTTCATGCACTACCGGTGTCTGCTTTTGAAGAAACTGAAAATGTTTTGAAAATGGCTCCGAATAAGTGGAAAGCAATGCTTAATTTTGCAAAAAAGACAAGAAAGCATCTTTCAAAAAGTGATGGTGTAGAAAGAAAGATTACATTGGAGGAACTAAAAATGGAAAGTTTGCGATTACCTAAAAAAGAGTCTTCTCTACAAAAACAAGATTAATGATTATATCAGCTATTGTGGCCGTTGCAAAAAACAATGTTATTGGAAAAGATAATGATATCCCTTGGTATCTTCCTGCGGATTTAAAATACTTCAAGAAGCAAACGCTTAACCATCATATCATTATGGGTAGAAAGTGTTACGAATCAATCGGAAAGCCGCTTCCCAAACGAACAAATATTATTATCACCAGAAATCCTTTTTTCATTGCTACTAATTGTCTCGTAACAAACTCTGTAGAAGAGGCACTCACTATTGCTCAAAACAATAAGGACGAAGAAGCATTCATCATAGGCGGCGCTCAAATTTATAGCATCACCCAACAATATTGGGATCGACTATACTTGACAGAGGTAGACCTGGAGGTAGAAGGGGATATTCTTTTCCCAAGCCTCGACATGAACGAATGGACATTAATTTCCGAAGACCCTCATCAGGCAGAAGGTAAAAACGAATATGATTATAATTTTAAAATCTATGAACGGAAAGAACAAGTGAACAAGTTAGCGAGTAAATAAGTTAATAAAAAAATTCTTGCTCAATTGTTAACTTAATAACCTTACCCCTCATGTCTGACTTGCTTAAAAAAGCCTTTGACCCTGAATCCTTTCGACAGAAAGGTCATCAACTCATCGACCGACTTGCAGATCATTTAAAAAAAATGCAGTCACCAGAACTGCAGGACAAAGTTCTTGATTACGTTTCTCCTGATAAACTTTTTGACTTTTGGAAGGCCGACTATAAAAACCCTACCGGAGATTTATATGAAAAAGCACTTCCTTTCTCCAACCAGCTCCATCATCCAAAATATATTGGTCATCAAACCTCCGCACCAGCTCCAGATGCTGTGTTAGCAGAGTTATTTAGCGCATTTTTAGATACTGGAATGGGGATTTACGAACAAGGGAATACAGGTGTTGTTCTTGAAAAATTAATCATCGAAATTCTTTCTGAAAAAATCGGCATCCCTATCGAAAAAAGTAGTGGCTTCCTCACTTCAGGGGGCACACTCGGTAATCTGACCGCTTTGCTTTGTGCCCGTGCGGTTATGATTGAAAACGATGTTTGGGAAAACGGGTATCAAGAAAAGCAGTTTGCGTTTATGGTTTCGGAAGAAGCACATTATTCCATAGCCAAAGCCATTAAGTCTATGGGGCTAGGCAAAATGGGCTTGATTAAAATTCCTGTCGATTCTTTTTACCGGATGGATACCACGCAACTAGACGATTATTATAAAAAGGCAAAAGCTAATAATATTGAAGTGATCGGTGTCATTGCCAATGCATGTGCGACGGCTGTTGGCGCGCATGATCCGATTGAAGCCATTGCAGATTTCTGCGAAGATCGAAAACTCTGGCTTCATGTCGATGCTGCACATGGAGGTGCTTTACTCTTTTCAAAAAAGTATCGTTCTTTTTTAAATGGAATAGAGCGTGCAGATTCAGTTATCCTCGATTTTCATAAAATGTTATTAACGCCATCTCTTGTGACAGCGGTAGTTTTTAAAAATGGAAATCACTCGTATCAGACATTCGCTCAAAAAGCCGACTACCTCTGGGACAATGCAGAAAGTCGAGAATGGTATAATCTTGCCAAGCGAACGTTTGAATTGACAAAAACGACCATGAGCTTACGGGTGTATACCTTGCTCAGAAATTATGGTGAACAACTTTTTGAAGATTACATCGATCGACAATATGACCTTGCACGAGCGTTCGCCAAACATATTGACGCCGAGCCAAATTTTGAAATGCCTGTCGCCGTTCCTGAATCAAACATTATCTGTTTTCGTTATCTTCGGCCTAATTCCGAACTTGAGGAAAACAACAAACTTAACCTTCAAATCAGAACAGACCTTTTAAAGGATGGTTCTTTTTATATCGTACAAACCAGAATCAAAGAAATCGTTTTTTTACGAACAACAATTATTAATCCTTTTACAAGCATCGGTGATTTTGAGATGCTATTGGAAAAAATCAAGGATATAGCTAAGGTGCTGTAATTCTAATTCCGTTTTAAAAAAGTTCGCTTTATTTTATGGAATTTTCCATCTCTCGGAGTCTTATATATGTAAGTAGTATTTTTAAATTACATTATTATGGAAAAACGCTGGACTCCAATTATTGCAGACGAAGGTAAAATCATCGAGCTGGAAGAATTATTAGAAGTACATCCGATTAAAGCCCGATTGTTTTTAAGGCAAGGGATTTTTTCAAAACTTGAGGCTGATCGATTTTTATCACCTTCGATGGATTACTTGCACGATCCTTTTCGAATGAATGGAATGCTAGAAGCATTGGAGCGCATTCAGGAAGCAATCGATCAGGATCAAAAAATATTAATCTACGGCGACTACGATGTCGATGGTGTCACTTCTGTAAGCTTATTACATAGTTTCCTAAGCCACTTCACGGATCAACTCGATTATTATATTCCAGACCGATACAAAGAAGGCTACGGCGTATCCATGCAAGGCATTGATTATGCTAGTCAAAATGGAATCTCTTTAATCATCTCTGTGGATTGCGGAATAAAAGCGTTTGCTCCGGTAGTCGAGGCAAAGAAAAGAGGAATCGATTTTATTATCTGCGACCATCACCTTCCGGAAACCAACCTTCCAGAGGCCGTCGCTATTCTTGATCCTAAAAAACCTGCCTGCACCTATCCATACAAAGAATTAAGTGGCTGCGGAATTGCCTTTAAATTAATACAAGCCTATGGAATGGCAAACGGTTGGGTTCTGGAAGAGTTTAAACCTTATCTGGATTTGGTGGCTGTTAGCATTGCTTCAGACATTGTTCCAATGACCGGAGAGAATCGAGTCCTTGCCCATTTTGGCTTACAGCAATTGAACACCAATCCTCGCCCTGGATTTGCTGCTTTACTCGAGCAAACTAATCGAACGAAAAATCTAAAAATAGAAGACCTTGTATTTGGGATTGGTCCAATGATTAATGCCGCGGGGAGAATTGCTGATGCAAAACAAGCAGTGCATCTTTTGCTTTCTCATGACCCAACCGTAACTGCAAATTATGCTCAAGTTCTCCGACAGCGTAATCAACTTCGTAAAGAATATGATCAAACAATCGTTGCAGAAGCCCGTGCTATGTTAGAACATGAACCGGATTGGCAAGACAAAAAAAGTATTGTCCTATTCCATCCGCAATGGCATAAGGGTGTTATCGGTATTGCAGCTTCACGAATGGTAGATCGTTATCATCGCCCGACGATCATCCTTACGGAGTCCAATGGAAAAGCAGTTGGTTCCGCTCGATCGATCCAGGGTTTTGATATTTATAAAACACTTAAATCTTGCGAACACCTTCTCGAAAATTTTGGAGGACATCAACATGCAGCCGGTATGACACTGGACATTAAAAACATCGCTGCTTTTAAAGCTGCTTTCGAACAAGCTGCTCATTCTTTTCAAAAACCCGAGACTACGATTCCGGAAATCAATTATTTTGCAGAACTAGATTTAGATGATCTCTCTTTAGATTTTTGGAATGAATTAAAAGCTTTTGCGCCATTTGGCCCTTATAATCGAACACCTGTCTTCGTGAGTAAAAACGTTTTGGATCACGGCTATTCAAAACTGCTAAAAGAAAAACATATTCGATTACAGGTTTCGCAAAATGGTTCCTTTCCGGTCAATGCTATTGCCTTTAATCAAGGCCATCATTTTAATGGAATAAAAACAAAGCCTTTTCATATCTGTTATACCATCCAGGAAAACCATTGGAACGGCAAGATGAGTTTGCAGTTAAATGTAAAAGATATAAAGTTTGGAAATGATTAAGTATTAGGCCTTCGGCTTTCGGTATTAGGTTTTCGGAACCGATTTACCAACACCAAAAACCGAATACCGTTTTGCACCTATTATTTTAAGGCTTTGATTTGATTAAGAAGGTTTGTAGTTTCTTCATACGCTTTCGGTCCCATCCCTTCTTTCTTTGCCAATTCTATTGCTTTATTAACGGCGGCTGTTGCTTTTTCCTTTTTGCCAAGTTTATAATAGAGCGCTGCGAGAGTATCGTGATTAAAATACGCAGGTTCTAGTTCAACAGATTTCTTTGCCATCTTCACCGCTTTCTTAAGAAATCGCTTTTTTTCAATTACAGTATAAAACGTCCAGGCTGTTTCATTCAGTTGCATTGCATTTTCAGAAGGAAATTTTTTAAAATGCTTGATTGCAGCTTTTGCATAATTTTTCCGATCTCCTTTTCCTCGGAAATAAGACATTTTGTATTCTGATACTAATTGCTTCGCTTTTTCCGGATACGCTTTTTTATAGAGCGCTTTTACTTCAGAAATAGGCACTTGTTGATCTCCAGAACTTTTTTTAGAAATCTCATCAAAAACAATGGTTCGTACTTTATCCTGAACAGCGACTTCTCCAAATTGCTTGATATAAGCTTTTCTATTTTTAGTCACATGCCCAAACAATTTAGAATTTGCTCCACCAAGGAAATTGAAAATAAACTGTCGATTTTCATCAGTGTTCCAGTCTTTCTGAGTTTCCATGTACGCCTCCGCAACAGGTACGTGTGTACCATCATAAGAAGCAGCCCTGACCAATGTATAATTCTTAAGGAAAGCTGGATCGCGATCTCCTTTTTCAAATCGTTGCTCTAAAGTGGCCAACTGTTTACTTGGATCCATTGCTGCATTTCCAAGGTCAACAAATTGTGCTACATTATGAAAACCAGCAGCGCGGTGAACCAATGTCCCATCACCCGCGATAAAAAGTAAAGTTGGATATTGTGCTACTTTATATTGTTCAGCAAGCTTCGGTCCTTCCCCTTTTTCCATATCAATTTTATAATTGACAAAGGTTTGGTTGTAGTAATCTGCAACTGATTTTTTAGTAAAAACTTCTTTGGACATCTGTTTACAGGGACCACACCAGGTAGTGTAAGCATCAACAAAAATAAGTTTATTTTCTTTTTGCGCTTTTTGAAGTGCATTAGCCCAACTGGAATTATTAAATTTAATTCCACTTTGAGCCATAAGAATGGAGTGGCCTAACATCAAAACGATTGCCAAAAGTATTCCTTTCTTCATTTATAGATGATTATTTAATTAATAAAACGCCACTATGCTCTTTCCTCGATTTGTCGTATTAATGCTTTGATTGCTCTTTGTATATTTTTTTTACCTTCTGCTAGTTCTAAAGATTTATTTGCCGCGGATAAGGCCTCTGCTTTTTTACCATTCATTGATAAGATTTCAGCATAATTATAATAGTATTCGTAAAGTCCTCCATTTACCGCTGCTTTCTTGGCAAACTTCTCTGCCATCTTTAAAGCTTCTTTATTTGTTTTAAACGAACCTGTAATATCCTTAGCTAAATAATTTAGTTGCTTCGCATCGTTCTTAATTGTTTTCTTTGCGTAATCTTTACAAACTTTCAGATAGTTTTTAACATCATTCGTCGCTCGATAATAATTCATATTGGTTTCACTAGCAAAACTATCTCCATGCTCTGGGCAATTTTTTTTCATTTTAGCAATCGCCTCATCATGCAAATCTTTACTCTCAAACTCTAGGGCTTTTTTAGCGGTACGCTTACAGGCTGATTTTATTTTTTTATTGACGCCTTCTTTTGATTCTAATCGCTCGATTGCTTTTCGGTTCTTCACTAACATATCAAAAATCCGAGAGTCTGCTTCGACAGTTGCTTCATAAATAAACTTCAAATTAAAATCGCTCGTCAAGTCCTTCTGCTCTTTCAGGTAATCATTTGAAATTTTCAAACTTGGCTTACCCGCTTTATTTAATGCTTTGACATATTTATAAATCATTTCCGGATCGCGATCTCCCGCTTCATACTTTTCTGCAAACTCTCCGCTTTTATCTGTCTTCCCTAAAACCGTTCTTCCCATTTCAAGAAATTGCTTTGCGTTTCTTGCTCCTTTTGTATGAAATATTGTTTCGCCATTTCCATCAATATAGTATAATGTTGGATAAGCAGTAACCGGGTATTTTTGTTGAAATTTTCTTCCATCGGGTTTCTCCATATCGATTTTCATACAGATGAAATTTTCATTGTAGAACGCTCCGACATTCTCTTCTGTGAAAACCGTCTTTGCCATTCGCTTGCACGGACCACACCAGGTTGTATAAGCATCAACGAAAATTGGCTTATCTTGAGTCTTAGATTCTACTAAAGCCTCTTCCCAGGTTCCGTGAAAGAATTCGATTCCACCAGCAATCGCCTGGTTCAGACTAAAAGACAGTATAAATAAAAAGGTAAGATATCTCATGTTTAGATTTTTTAATTTGTATACAAATTATATAAGTCTTTTTACGTTTCGTAAGATAAAAAGAATCCCTCTCTAATGCTTTAATTCGACTCTTTTTAATCAGACAAAAACCGAGGATTAAGAGAAATTTAACGAATTCCAGAGCTTCTTTTTATCTATTTCAAAAACCAACCCCTGATTTAGCAATTACTAAATACTACTTTATTCCGATCCTTTTGTTTTCTTTTGAAACGATTTAATCAATTCCTCAGGCGAAATATCAATGTTTTTCAGCAGCATCTTGACTTGATCAGCATAGGTATGGTTTGGATATTCTTCTAGAAATCGATTATAATAACCTTTTGCTATAGGAATATCCTGCATTTGGTTTTCTGCAGTAAATCCTTGAAGAAACAATGCCGCCGCCGCTTTTTCATGCGTCTTATACTCGGTCCTTAATTTTTCCCACAGTTTAAGCCCCTTTTCATAATTTTTTATCCCTACGCAAACCTCCCCAGTACGAAATAGATATGCTGGGCTTAAGCTGTCTTTAGGGAAGGTTTCAATGTATAGAATACTTTTTTCGATTAGTTCATTCGCCTGCGCCAAGTCCACTTTACCAGATGAATTACTTTTTAAAATATCTTCCAGTTTGTTTATTTCCTGTTTTAATTCTACTTGATTAATGGCCGAAGCAACCGTTTTATTGTTTTGTTGCCCGGTTCCTTTGCAGGCAAAACACACAAGTATGGAAAGGAAAAATAGGTATCGCATCATCGTTACTATTAATTCTTAAATGATAAGTAGATATAGTTCTATATTTTAAAAATCATACCATAAAATATAAAGGCATGGGCATTTTTATTTTCTAGTCCTCTTATTAAAACTATTTTAAACCTTCTTTATTTTGCTTAGTCAAAATACAAATTCTTCACACAGATGATTTCAAATCAGCACAAAATTAAGCATTTCTATTGGCGTAGTGGTTTTGGCTTAAGCCCGAAAGAGTGGAAAGCCGTTAAGAATAAACCATTAGAGTCTGTCATCGACGATATTTTCAAAAAAGCCCTTTCGGTTCAAAAGGTGGATCCTCTTTATCAGGATATGACGGAGCGAGACTTTAAAAAACTCGGAGCTGAAGGTAGGAAGGCTATTCTCAAAAAAGAAAAACAACTCATTTTTAAGCAAAATGCAGCATGGGTGAATCGTATGGCGAATCCATCTGAAAGTGCTTTTCTGGAAAAGATGTGCCTCTTTTGGCATGGACATTTTGCTTGTATTACTAAAGATTCGAAACTAGCTTTCCGACAACTCAATACGATTCGTCAACATGCGCTTGGAAGTTTCAGAGATCTCGTTCATGCTTTGGCAAAAGATGTTTCAATGATTCGTTTTTTAAACAATCAACAAAACAGAAAGAGGCAGCCGAATGAAAATTTTGCCAGGGAGCTTATGGAGCTTTTTACCATTGGTCGTGGTCATTATTCCGAGCAAGATATTAAAGAAGCCGCCCGAGCTTTTACTGGCTGGTCCAGTGACGTGAATCGAAATTTTAAGTTTAAAAAACATCAGCACGATTTCAGTAGAAAAACGTTTATGGGAAAGAGTGGTTCTTTTGATGGAGGTGATATCCTTGACATTATTCTTGAGCGTAAAGAAACTGCTGTATTTATCACTCGAAAAATCTATCGCTTTTTTGTACATGATAATCCAAATGAACAACACATTCAAACACTCTCTAATCGTTTATACCAATCGAATTATGACATCAAGGATTTGATGTTTACTATTTTTTCCAGTGATTGGTTTTATGCAAAAGAAAATGTAGGTAATAAAATAAAATCACCGCTTGAATTACTCGCCGGTATCATGCGTAGCTTAGACGTAAAGTTTGACGGTGTTACTCCGATTCTTTTTGTAGAAAGGGCTTTAGGACAGGTTTTGTTTAAACCTCCAAATGTTGCAGGTTGGGCTGGTGGGAAAAATTGGATTGATAATTCCACGTTAATGTTACGCCTGAATTTAGTCCCTTATCTTTTTCGAGCTGTTGATATCAACTTCAAAGTAAAAGAAGAATTTGAGGCGCAGAAAAGAAACAAGGCGATCAAAAAAATTAAGGCTAAGCTAAACCTAGATCCAATTATTCGTAGCTATGCTTCTAAAGAAGAAGAAACCGCATTCAAGGAATTAGCAGATTATTTGATCCAAGCCCCTGTTAATATTAGTTATAAAAAAATAAGTGCTTACTTATCGCAGGATAGTAAGGAAGCTTTTATAAAATCACTCATCTTACGACTGATGTCTTTACCAGAGTATCAGGTTTGTTAAAAAAGAAGAAAAAATGAAAAGGAGAAAATTTTTAAAAGCATCTGCGCTCGCATCAACTACCTGGTTAGTGCCTTCTTTTTTGCAAGGGCGTGTAAGTAGCGATTTACTAAGTAGTAGATCAGGAAAGAACTTAGTCGTTGTTCAACTCTCTGGAGGAAATGACGGACTGAACACCATTGTTCCTTTCCAAAATGATTTATACTATCAAAACCGACCAAGTTTAGCTATCTCTAAAGAGAAGGTTTTAAAGCTAAGCGATGAGTTAGGTTTTAACCCTGCGATGGAAGCGCTTCGTTCTGTTTTTGACAATGGAGAAATGTGTATTTTGAATAGTGTTGGATATCCAAATCCGGACCGTTCTCATTTTCGATCAATGGACATTTGGCATACCGCAAGTAATAGCGATGAGTATTTACAAGCTGGATGGATAGGTCGATACCTGGATAACAAATGTCAGGGTTGTGATACGCCCTATCACGCCTTAGAATTAGATGACAGCCTTAGTCTTGCACTCAAAGGAATAGACCAATCTGGTTTTGCTATGAGCGATGCTAAAGCTTTAAAGAAAGCCAGCGATAATCGTTTTCTTAGACTCGTTGCAGATCAACCTCAATCTCACGAAGACCATGTTGCTTATCTTTATAAGATCATGATTGACACTCAATCTTCTGCAGACTATTTATATGATCAATCTAAAATACATCAGTCAAAAGTAACATACCCTTCAAATTCTTTTGCGAAAGATCTTCGTCAGGTTGCCGAGTTAATCACTGCTGATACCGATACAAAAATCTACTATGTCAGCTTAAGTGGATTTGATACGCATGCTTCTCAAAAAAATAAACAAGAACGGTTATTAAAAAATTATGCGGAATCCGTGGCGGCTTTTATCAAGGATTTAAAACAGAATGATTTATTTGACGACACCTTGATTTTGACTTTTTCCGAATTTGGTCGACGTGTCAAGCAAAATGCCAGCAACGGCACCGATCACGGAACAGCCAACAATGTCTACTTAATGGGAGGTAAACTTAGCACAGCAGGTTTTTATAATGACGCGCCTAATTTACAACAGCTAGATAAAGGAGACTTAAAGTTTGAAATAGATTTTCGTAGAATTTATGCAACGATTTTGAAAGATTGGTTAGACACTGATGCGCATTCTATTCTTGGGCAATCCTTTAAACCTTTGAAGTTAATTTAAGCAGGAATTGGTTTTAGGGATTATTATCTCATTGTTTAAAATAAACAACACAGAGTCACAGAGTTGTTATGGCGTTAATTAATATATTCTTGTAAAATTTTTATTCTCTCAGTGACTCCATGAAAAGAATAAATCGAACAATAGAGTCACAGAGTTGATTTATGTTTCCTTAATTCAAATAAATAAAACCTATTGTACCTCCGTGACTCTGTGTTAAAAATAATCGCAGAGAAGGCAGAGAGACCAATAAAAAAGTTTTGAATCAATCTTTCAAACACACCTAATTGGGTGTTGGATATTATTTACAAAGATTTCGCAATAAAGAATTGAAAATATTTTTAAGAAAAATGCTAAATAATTTCCTCGATATGCCTTAATTCCGATTGCTAAACATTGGATCATCAGAAATACACATTGCCTCGAGTTCTAACAGTGTTCCTTTAAAGACATTGAAATCTACAAAGCCTTTGATTCCGTTTAGTTGACCTCGATTTCCATATTGCCAAAAGGTCCAATCTCTTTTATAACCAAGGTATGGCTCTCGGGTATTGTATCGTGCAATCCAAATCGGGTAATTATCAAAATTATCTTCAACAATCCGGTTAAAAAATTTGAGATTTGTATAGATAATTGGTCGGACTCCATAGTGGTTTTCAACAGCCTCCACCCAAACCTGCACACTTGTCAAAAGCGCTTCATCACTTACTCCATCGCTAACTTCTACGTCTAATACTGGAGGCAAATCGCCTTCTTTAAGCTGAACATGCTTTATAAAATTACTTGCTTGCTTGGAAGCAGAAATCTTAGGTCGGAAAAAATGATAAGCTCCTCTCTTCATTCCTACACGTTTAATTTCAGACCAGTTTTTTAGAAAAAGACTATCGACATGTGTTTCGCCTTCTGTAGCTTTTACAAAGGCGAAGTTTATATTTTGGCTTGCTATCGAATCCCAATTTACCTTTGCCTGGTAGTGAGAAACATCGATTCCGTGTATATCAAAATGAGGCATCCGCTCTGTAATCGTGTTACAAGAGAGTATCAAGCATACAATTAATACTGCAGTCAAATATCTCATAATATTGCTCATCCGCTTTGGAGTCTTTTAATTATTAACGCTATAAAGGCAATAAATATGTCGAATTATCCAAACTTTTCTTAAAAACGTTGTGAAACGACATTTTCCAGTAATCGAAATGGGAGTTCTTTACTTCGTTGAAGCCAATTGTCTGATGGCCAATTACAGTCCAGGTCAACTAGATGTAATACGAAAGCATGTCTGGATTTTTGGGATTTGTTCGCAAAGCTAGCGTGAACGACTTGCCCGTGGATAAGGATCATATCTCCTTTTTTCACAGGTAGCGCTTGCATCTGGTGGAGGGGCCACTCTTCACGCTCACCTTCTAGAGATACAAATTCTGTTCCTGTATTTTCCTTATTTCGAATAAATCGATCTTTTAAGGAAATTTTATGAGATCCGGAGATAGCCATTAAACATCCATTTTCCTCGGTAGCATCTTCAAGGGCAATCCAAACCCCTACACAGGAAAGAGGCTCTGTATAAATAAACGTGGAATCTGTATGCGCATTCACTTTCGCACCAATCTTTGGTTGCTTGAAGATGTACTGACTTTGCACAATAGAAGCTTTTCCAAGTCCGATCTGTTTAGCAGTGGACAATAATGATTCTGTATAGGAAATTTTTTCAAAAGCAGGAATCAAATCATGCATCGCATGGCCAATCTTATTGATGGCGAGTGCTTTCTCGACACTTAGGTTACCATCTTTGTCGATTGCTCCTTCTTCAAAGAAACAACGTACTTTATCTCCACTCTCTAAAAAGTAGGCATCCGTATGTTTGTTTTGATCGTCTGTAGTGAAAATTTTTAAGTCTTGTAAATCAAAACCTTGAATGATCTTTCTTGTTTCAGCTTGTAAAATGTCGATCTGTTGATCATCCAGAAAGTTCTTGACGATCAAAAACCCATTTTCCTGATAGTCTTTGATTTGTTTTTCAGTCAGTAATTTTCCCATAATAGCATAACGTATTTTAAGGATAAATAGAAGTCGATTAAAATTTAAATTTCTAATAAAAAATCTTAATTTCAAAATGAAATGAAAATCGAAAACAAGGATCTACCTGAATATATTCGGAATCAACAAAACGATAGTTGGCAAATAGAAATTCTAATTGCTAGTGGCTTGATTTATTTTTTGTTTCAGGCTCCCACACTGATAAGAAGTTATTTTCTGGAGTTTGTCCAATCCTCAGAACTATCCGTTGAAGCATTGACACTTCTTGCTGGCACCTTGATTCTAGTCAAAGCCTTGCTTATTGGCTTTCTATTTAATTTACTGCTTAGAACGTTGTGGCTGGCATATCTTGGTGTGAATTTTAGTTTTCCGAAAGGTGTTAATTATTCCCGCCTCGGCTACTCTGACTATTTTAAAAATAAAGAAGAGCAGCGAAAAAACAACGTAGATCGAATCATTACTATTGAAAAATATTGCAGCTTGTCTTTCTCTTTTTCAATATTTATGACCGTTATGTCTTTGGGGGTGTTTTTCCTTTTATTTTTCGTAGAGAAGTTATTGTTCATTCTCTCGCCCAGGCTTTATGATTCTGCAGACTTTGGCTATTTCATCATTGCGCTCTTCGTTGGTTTGATCTTAGGGTTTTTTGATTTTATATTTTTTCGCTTATTAAAAAAATCTACAGCTGTTTCAAAATGGTATTATCCCTTTTACCGTTTTTTTAGCATTATTTCTTTTTCTTTTCTTTTTAAGAAAGAATGGCAAACATTGCTGAGTAATGTAAGTCGTTGGAAGATCCACAGTCTTTCTTTGGTTTATTTTATTGTCGCTTTACTTTTAGCTTCCAACGACATAGGCACCTATTTAAACTCTAGTGCTATATTTTCTTTAGACCTAATTGATCAAAGAGATCTCGACCATTCTGCTACAAACAAAAGAATAACAAGGGTCGAGTACAATTCACTTCTTACGCCTAATGATAAAGTTGTTTATGGTTGTATAGAAAGCGAAATCATCAAAGGGAAGTACATGTATGTTTTTGTAAACTATTGGAGTTATTTTGATGAAGAAATAAAACACTTCTCTCAAAAAAACAACTATAATTTTGCTCCAAAAGAACGGTTATCCCAAAAGGAAAAAGAACTAAATGATATCGCTTTTCAGAATACTTTATCGGATTTCTTTGTTGTCTCCATTGATAAAGAAGTGCAGGATTCCGTTCATTGGTTTTTCAACTTGCATCCAATTACAAAAGAAAAAGGTTTTAAAGGATATCTTTCAATTGAAAATTTACCAGACGGTCCGCATGAAATCTCTGTAGATTATTCTGTTTTCACAAAAGCAGATACCATGACAACCTATCGTCGAATGGTCGTCCCTTTCATAAAAGAATAAGGCCCTCTTTAAGTAAAGGTAAAACTATAGTATCGTATTTAACCCAATCCATATCTAACATCAATGGCTCTATTAAAAAAGCCGGAAAGTAATGTTACTTTCCGGCTTTTATGATGCCTTTGTATAAAGCTATAATTCTTTTCGTAATCGTGCTACAGGAATATTTAATTGTTCCCGATATTTTGCTACCGTTCTTCGTGCAATATTATAGCCTTTATCTCTTAAAATATTTTTTAACTTTTCGTCAGAAAATGGTTTTCGTTTGTTCTCTTCTTCGATAATATCTGTAAGGATTTTTTTCACTTCTAGTGTAGAAACTTCTTCACCACTATTGGTCTGTAAAGACTCTGAGAAAAAATCTTTAAGTCGTTTTGTTCCATATTCTGTTTGGACAAACTTACTGTTCGCGACTCTTGAAATCGTAGAAATATCTAAGCCTGTGATATCTGCAATATCTTTGAGAATCATTGGCTTCAATGTTTTTTGATCTCCGGTTCGGAAGAAGTCATATTGATACTGCATGATAGAGTACATCGTCTTATACATCGTTTGTTGTCTTTGACGAATGGCATCTATAAACCATTTTGCAGAATCGATTTTTTGTTTAATAAAAACAATTGCTTCTTTTTCCTGTTTTCCTGCGCGCTTTCCTTTTTTATTATCCTTATAGGTTTTGAGCATATCCCGATACTGATCATTTACTCGAAGGTCAGGAGCATTTCTAGAGTTCAATGTCAAATCCAATTCTCCATCCCGGTTCACAATAGTAAAATCAGGAACGATATAATGTAATGCTCGCGTATTACTTGCATAACCGCTTGCAGGTTTTGGATTAAGTTTTAAAATTTCATCAATCGCATCTTTCAACTGACTTTCAGTTATGCTCAAATAGCGTTGAAGCTTTTGATAATGTTTTTTAGAAAACTCATTAAAATAGCTATCGATTATTTTGACACTCAATCTGAGTCTTATTAGATCTTCATCGTCAAACTCTTCTTTGTTGTGCTCCATTTTATTTTCTAACTGAAGGAGCAAACATTCCCTTAAGTCTCTTGATCCAATTCCTGGAGGATCAAAACGTTGAATCTTTTTGAGTAAGTATTCAATTTCAGATTCGTTGGTAACGATGTTTTGAGAAAAAACCAAATCATCAATTATGGCAATTGGTTCTCGTCTTAAGTACCCATCATCATCAATGCTACCAATGATCTGTTGTGCGATGAGCACTTCGCGTTCATCGACCAATTTTAACATCCCTAATTGTTGTTCCAGGTATTCGTGGAAGGTATCTTCCACAGCGATAGGAATAGTTTTCTCTTCTTCATCTGCAGAGTAGTTATTCACCTTGAGTTTGTAACTGCTCGGATCATCTTCAATAAATTCATTGAGGTAATCATCTAGTTCAAACTCTTCGTCTCTGGCAGGAGCTTCTTCTGCTTCACCCGCTTCGCCTTTGCCTTCCTCTTTTTCATCATTTGCGTTTGCTCCAAAAACCTCTGACTCATCAGCTTCTTCCCCTTCATCAAGTGCAGGGTTAGCTTCTAATTCTTCCTTAATTCTTTGGTCCAGAGTAGCTGTTGGTATCTGCAACAACTTCATCAACTGAATTTGTTGAGGCGACAGCTTCTGGGTCATTGCCATACTTTGATTCTGCTTTAACATTGAAATTATGGTTTTCTCCTTTAAAAAATAGATTTAAGTAACTTGGTTATACGTTACATAGCTAGTATGTTGCCTAGTTTTTTTAATGGAGACCGAGACTTTTGAATTAGGATTGAAAGGGTATGTTTTTAAAGACAAATTTGTCCTTTAGTAACCTTTTCGAGTAGCAATATAAATCATTTCTAATAATATATCCAGTTTTTTCGCGACTTTCTATCAAAAAATATGCCAAATCCAACAACCACAAGCCTTTTCGAATTAAACTTTTAAAGATATGAACCCTACTTAATACATGAGATTCAATTATTTTGTTTCAATCTATGATTTAAAAGTGGAGAATTTTTATCATTATTGCAATGGAAAGTCAATAAGGAAACAAGGTTAATAGTTGTAAAAAAAATTGCCTCTTTGCTCCGTTATTTTATTTTAATAACCGTCCATGAAAAATCTGTAATTTTTAAATCAAATAAAAAATGAGTCATATCAATAACAAAATCGCTGACTTAAGGTTCAACATGAAGGAACAAAATATAGACGCTTATATCGTCCCCTCCAGCGACCCTCACCAAAGTGAATACACTGCGAATCATTGGCGTTTTCGGGAATGGATTTCTGGTTTTTCAGGATCAGCAGGCGTGTTCTTTCTTACTCAGCAGCATGCAGGAGTTTCTACAGATTCCAGATACTTTCTTCAGGCAGAAGAAGAACTAGCAGACTCCGAAGTGGTTCTTCATAAACAAAAAATTGCTCATTCTCCACAGGTTATTTCCTGGCTTATTGATCATTTAGACTCTGGCAGCCGTATCGGTATAGACCCTCAGCTTTTTTCAATAAATCAAGTCAAATCTTATGAAAAAAAATTAGAGTCTAAAGGCCTAAAGTTAGTTTTCACAAATGATCTAACTGACCTGGTTTGGAAGGACCGCCCAGACCTCCCCAAAAATGAAGCCTTTGAGTTGACATTAAATTTTGCAGGCGAATCTCGTACGGACAAACTAAATCGCATTCGGGAAAGCATGAAATCGATGGGTGCAAATTACCACCTCGTGACGACACTTGATGATATTGCCTGGCTTTTTAATCTAAGAGGAGATGATGTTGATTGCAATCCTGTCGCTATTGCTTATGCAATCATTAGCCTGGAAGAAGCTATCTTATTTATTGACCCTGACAAAATCACAGCTGAACTCCAAGCTACTTTTAAAAATGAAAAGATTAATATTCTTAGCTACAAATCTATCTCCGGTTATTTAGAAGCGCTTCAAGAAAAGGATCACATCTTATTAAACCCCTCCAAAACAAATGCGTATTTGCATAGCGCAATTACTAATGCCCAAATCATTGCCGGCCCAACAATTTCTACTGCCTTAAAAGCAAAAAAGAACACTGTCGAAGTTGAGAACATTAAAAAAGCAATGCTAAAAGATGGAGTCGCTTTGACGAAACTTTACCGCTGGCTCGAAGAAACGATTCAGGAACGCCCTGTTCCGGAAACGGAGGTTGCTACACAGCTTGCACAATTCAGGAAAGAGCAAGGCGATTATCATGGTGAAAGTTTTTCTGCAATCGTTGGCTATAAAGGGAATGGAGCAATTGTGCATTATCGGGCTAAAGAAGAGACTTGTGCTAGCATTGAAGCAGATGGAATTTTATTATTAGATTCTGGTGGACAGTATTATTGTGGAACGACGGACATTACCCGAACAGTTGCTTTGAGCACACCTACACCCATACAAAGAAGAGACTATACACTTGTTTTAAAAGGGCACATTGCACTTGCAAAGCTAAAGTTTCCTTATGGAACGCGTGGGAATCAAATGGAGCTATTAGCCAGACAAGCACTCTGGGGATATGGCCTAAACTATGGTCATGGAACGGGGCACGGCGTTGGATTCTTTCTGAATGTCCATGAAGGACCTCAAGCACTTGGCTCTGGTGCAACAGCTAAAGCCGCTACAATCTTTGAGCCCGGAATGTTTACATCTAATGAGCCAGGGTTTTATAAAACCGGCGAATATGGCATCCGTATTGAAAATTTAATTTTATGTGTTGAAGACCAAAAAACGGAATATGGTCAATTTTTAAAATTCGAAACGCTAACGCTTTTCCCGATCGATACTCAACTGATTGACTTTCCTCTTTTAACCAAAGAAGAAGTGGATTGGTTAAATAATTATCATGCAAAAGTCAATGAAAAACTTGCGCCACTTCTATCCGAGGAAGAACAAAAATGGATGACTCAAAAATGTAAACCTATTTAGTTAACGTAAAAAAAATCCATTTTTAAACGGATCTTTCGGATCAATAATAAACTCATGTTGTCCAGTGATATAAGCGTTACCTTCGACCTGAGGAACAACGGCTTCATAAGGGCCAAATTTTTCTTCTCGAACAATGGACCCTTTAAAAACACTTCCGGTTATGCTTTCGATAGTCATTTCCTGACCTATCTTTATTTCCTTTCTTTTAAAGTGAATGGGCATTCTTCCTGAAATACCTGAACCTGTTGGACATCGATCAACTTCACCTTCTGCAAAAACACAGACGTTTCTACTATCAATTCCTTCGCTTACTGGTCCGCCGATGAAGATTGTTCCATATAAAAAACTAAGTTCTTCTTCAAAAGGGTGTTTAATCTCGTCATTGGACTTCATCACTGCTCTTTTAATATCCATGCCTTTTTCGATAAGTAAACTATAGTTTTCAGGAACTAGCTTTATCCCTAATTTATTTGCATCTACGTAGGCATAAAAAGCGCCACCATAAGCTAGATCATAGGAGATCTTCCCTAAGCCTAGCACTTCAACATCCTGATCTAAAGCAAGCACAAATGATGGGACACAATGAAAATAGACGCTTTCGACCTTGCCATTTTGAACTTTTGCAAAAGCAGTAATTCTACCACAAGGCGCATCAATTATAATTTTTGTTTCTGGTTCACGAATCGGCACCCACGCCATTTCAATGGCTAGTTTAGTAATAGCAATAATTGCATGTCCACACATCGTACTATAACCTTCGTTGTGCATAAAGAGAATTCCAAAGTCTGCCTCTTCATCGTTTGGCGGCACTAAAATGCAGCCGTACATATCTGCATGCCCTCTCGGCTCGTGCATTAAAGCTTTTCGTAAAAAATCATAATTATTTTTAGCGTCTTGTCGATATTCTAATACATTGCTCCCTTTTAACGGAGGAAAGCCCTCAACAAGCACTCTGAGCGGTTCTCCACCGGTATGCATGTCGATCGTTTTTATGCGATACCAATCTTTTGGAACTGAAAAAAGGGTATTATTTTTTATTTTTTGGTAGGACGTGCGCATTAGACTTCGCTTAATTTTTGATGTTAAATGTTTTTTGTTTTTCTTTGCACAACAATTTTCGATTTACGATCAAAATACTAAAGAAATGAGCGAAATTCATGATTCAGGCAAAAAAGGTTATTGTATGCTTTATATCTTCGGGTTTTTCTTTTTTGTCCTAGTAACCTGGGCTTATGTTTATTGGAAAAACTTTTAGTTTCTGGTTATTCTATTAGCCTAAATAAAAAAAAGCTGATTT
>CAYXQH010000033.1:9250-18835 GCA_964467425.1 uncultured Saprospiraceae bacterium | reverse complement strand
CACAGAGGGTTTATATTTTTAATAGTCCTTAATTGACCACTAATTTTAGTATCGAATTATCCACTCGAATGATGTACATACCCGCAGCCCATTTGGAAGCATCTACCCAAGTATTAGAAGAAAAAATTTGCTGTTCAATAAGCATCCCTCGCAAATCATAAACAAAAAATTCTTTCTCCATTTCACTACCGCCTTCAATTTCTAAATAGAATGATTCGCTTGCCGGATTCGGACTCGCTTTTAAAACCAGCATTTCCGAGCCAGGATCGAAAACACTTGTTGTTATCATATTCTCTCCATTAAATGTAGGCGCCATCGTTTGAAAATCTCCGGTACCATTTGGAAACCGACCGTAAGAAATATCTGTTGTTTGATCCAAATAACTGATTTCATCTATGACTTCACCAGCAGCATCAACCAAGAATACCGTTTCTCCTGCCGAGGATAATTTAAAATTAACATGCAATCCTTCCTGATCTTCATCATCATCTGCCCATACGATTAGGTATTCACTAGCACCAATGACTGTTCCTTCCGGAAACACCCATTTCGTCAAATCTGTAGCATCGTCAGAAAGCGCATATCCTTCCAGATCTATACTTTCCGAACCATTATTATAAAGCTCTATCCAATCATCAAACTCTCCATCCTGATCCGCAACCGTTGCATCGTTAGAGGCCATAAACTCATTAATTACTAAATCTCCAGCCATTGTATTCGTAGTAGTCGCTGTTATGACATGATATTCATATTCTGCTCGCTGAGGAGAAAACATTCCCGCATTAGCATTTTCAGCATAGATGAAATATTGCGTAAATGGATTTGTAATCAATATCGTTGCACCATAGACACCGTCATTTGGCGCACCATCATTATGCGCACCATCATCAAACATATCCACTTTAACAAAAGGTGCACCCACTTCATTTCGATAACCTAAGATTGCTGCATTTTCGTCATTTATAGAAGCCGTAATGGTAAGCATTTCATTAATAATCGGACTCGAAGTAGATAGTGCAATATCTGTAATCGATGGCTGTGTCTGTGTAAAATCAGCCAATCCTAACAGATAGCTATTCCTTCCGTCCATCAAATTAGTAATCCCTGGAGTAGCTCCACCGCCAGGTCCGCCACCACCATTTATATCTGAAGTAAGGTTATCCTGAAAATTATTATAGGTGAAAAATTTATTATCATCCGCTTGAACTGAAGCATCGATTATGCTTTGAAGTGCTTGTCCTGTTGTGAAGTACGAATCATTATCGAAATTTTCAAAAAGGATAGTTTTAAAATGGGCGAGATACATTTTTTTATACCTTGGAACACTTAGCAATTTTTGAATCAAAGGAAAGTCAGCATCATTTTCATGCAGCAAATGACTCATCTGTTGCTTAGCAGCCGTATTATTTAGATTACCTGATCCCGTATTACTAAAACGTCCGAAGGACTCATTCAAATCCCAAACCACTGGAAGAAATCGCCCATAATCATCTCGATACAAATAATAGTTTTGGGCGAATGAACCAATGTAACTATCCAGATTTACTAAAACATTATTGTAGGCTAGCATCCACAATGCTCTATCCACGTCCAATATTTTTTCAATATCAGTGGTATGGTTTGCAAGTGTATCACAGAGATCAATAAGCTCGCTCCAACCTTCATCTGATTTCAATTCATAAGCATCATAGTAATTGACACTGTCTTGACCGAGGTATACTAAATTAGGAAAGTCATTGGATTGAGGGCCTGCACCAGCGGGTGGGTTACATTTTATAAACGTATTCTTTTTTGAAAAGAACCGACTGTCGACAAATTTCTTAGAAATGGATTCCGAATTACTGTACAAGCCAATTAAATCTCCATTGACATACACATTCGCATAATTGGAAAGTGGTGCATCCATATATTGCCGCAAGATTTGATATGATAAAACTTCTCTTAGGAAAGAAGGGTCTTTTGCGACATTACTTAATTTGATATCCGTATAAGCTTCGTATTGTTGATCTTTATACGTATCCAATTCTATATGAAAAGGATTTTTAACCTGATTCGAACTATACGTACTATTCCCTTTGTATTTTACGCCGACGCTATCAAACACTTCACCATTGATGGAAACACTTTGCGCCATAATATAGCCTCCAGCCCCTGCATATTCAGTATCCAGTAATTGATCCCAATTATTTTCAGCAAAGGTGATTTCAATCGTTTGAATCGTATTTAAGTCGTAAAAATCTTGTGCATTTAAGTTTATAACAACCAGTAGGGTTGCAAGTGTCAATAATATTTTCATATGTTAGTTTTGTCTACCGAATAATCTAAGTTCAAAATAAAGACCAATTACTTGAATAAAGACCTACCTCAAAGCACGATTATTTTGATTTAAAAATATAATCTGCAAGCTTAGACGCTTTATTTTAAAAAACCTTCACTCGTCTTTCGTTTTTTTTAATTAGAACTTTTTGTCTCCAAATGTTGACCAATACGGATTAGATTTCCGTCCAGGTCAAGGATAGAAAATTCACGCAATCCCCAGTCTTTATCGCCTATCGCTCCATTCGGATGTACAACTCCAGCCTTTTGAAACTCTTCATACAGTTCATCTACATTATCAACATACACGTAGCAACTCGTATTTTCCGGAAAGATCTTATCCTTACAGGCCCAAAAGTGTATCGAAATTTCATCTCGATAAACAATTCCATAGCCCGGATCACACCAGGATCGTTTAAAGCCAAGTTTATCTTCATAAAAAGCTACTGTTTTTAAAATATCCAAAGAGGCTAATACTGGATCGCTTCTATACATTCCTTTCATGTGTCTTTATTTTTTTACTTTTACTGGAATTTGTAAATCAACATCAAGATAAAAAGAATACTTCTTTTGAGAAAAACATATGGCAATACCTGGTGGGGAAAAAGATGGCTCAATGCTTTAGCGAATATAGATTTCTCTAGTCGTTTACCTCGAGGTCGCACCTATGCGAACAAAGGTTTAGTACTTGATTTTGAAATTAATAAAAACAAAATCAGTGCTCGAGTTCAGGGAAGAGAGATTATGCCTTATCGTGTCACGTTTACCATCCCGGCATTTGAATCCAGAGAAAAAAATATTATCCTTTCGTTAATTACTACTCAACCATTATTGCTGTCCAAACTTTTGAATCGTCAGCTTCCTGCTGAAATTGAACAGCATTGTCAACAAAAACATGTAGGTTTATTTCCAAAGAGCTGGTTCGATTTAAGCGGTCGTTGTTCTTGTCTTGACCATGCAGTTCCTTGCAAACACATGGCAGCAGTTTTGTACTTGATCGCAAATGAAATTGATAAAAATCCATTTTTGATTTTCCAGCTACACGATTTTGATTTATTTGAAGAATTAAAAAAGATCGGTTACACCAGTGAAGCCCAAAAGGAAATTCCAATATTATCTATTCAGGAATTGCAAGAGCCTTTTAATGCTAAAAGGGCGACTACTGAGTGGGATTCGGATATTCTTCGTCAATTGGATTTTTCACGTATCCCGGAAAGTCGTGAAAACTTATTGAAAATTCTTTCTGAGAAACCTCCTTTTTATCCTGTTGGGGATTTTAAAAAAATAATAACCTTTGCGTATTCAGGCGTTTTAAAAAATCTAAAAAAAACAGAGAAAGAAGAAGAACCAGCGATCCCTTTTAAAAATACGCATCAAGTTGAAGACATTGAATTATTGCTTGATCAAACGGGGGATTTCATAACGGCAACCTGTAGAGATCAGAAAGGGGAGACACTGATTACGTTTGACAAGCTAGCAGACCTAACCATATTTATCCAGCAACTACCGAAAGCAGAATTCTCCACTTATTCAAGCGCCCTAAAAAGCCTTGTCCTCGTTTATCAGTTTTGTTTAAAACTCATCAAACAGTCTGCCTGTATTCCGCAATTGATTCAGATTGGAAGAGAACAATATAAAATCCGTTGGATTCCGGCTCGATTAAACCCGATCATTAAAAGTATTTTTTCTGGTATAAAATCTATAGTCGCTACTGATCTTCTTTTTTATAAAAAAGGAAAGACGATTCTTGAGCCTATCGAAAGCGATAAATTAATGGCGCTATGTGCTCTCTTTTTAAATCAATTTATAAAAGAGCACCATGCTTTAAATTATCGGTTTAAAGAACATGAAATTGGCCATTTATTTTTCAATAATGCAAACATTCATTTTGATGAGCCCGAAACGTTTGATTACCCAACACTTATACAGCTTTGGTTAAATAAATTTTACCTTTTAGAAAAAAGCTATGCGCCAGTCATTCAAATTGACGAAGACCAAGATCAGGGATTTGAACTAAGTATTGGCGTCCAGCAAAAATTCAATAAAACCCCCAGACCAATTCAACTCAAGTCTATCTTAGCGCAGAAAAAATATGCGAATTTACGAATGGACGTGTTAAGAGATTTAGCGATGCTTTCCGATTATTTCCCACAAATCAGTCAGCTCATTGCTTCTGGTGGAAAAGAAAAACTATACTTCGATTCGGATGCTTTTGTAAACATCCTATTCAACATCCTTCCTGTTATTCGGCTTTTTGGAATCAAAATCCTTTTACCCAAAGCACTCAAAAACCTACTGAAACCTCAATTATCTTTAGCCCTTACTTCTGAAGAAGAAGGCGAGGCGATCAAAAAGAAATCTTTCGTCAACCTTGACAACATGTTGAGTTTTCAATGGAAGATTGCATTGGGAAATCAACTTATTTCAGAAGAAGACTTTTTTAAATTAGTCAAATTTTTCTCCGGGATTGTTCGCCTGCAGGACAAATATGTATTTTTGAATGAAGCCGAAATTCAAACCTTAATCCAACAGATAAAAGCCCCTCCTGATCTCAACACCAATCAACTTTTACAAATAGCACTTACCGAAAACTATCAAGGTGCAAAAGTGAAACTGGATAAATCCGCACAGCAATTAATGACACAATTGCTTGACGGAAATAATGTTACGGTCCCGAAGGGTTTACAAGCTACACTAAGACCTTATCAGCTTAGCGGGTTTAACTGGTTGTATAAAAATTACCGCATCGGTTTTGGAAGTATCCTCGCAGACGATATGGGACTCGGAAAAACCTTACAAGTCATCACGCTCTTACTCAAATTAAAAGAGGATGGCATTTTTCAAAAACAAAAAGCATTAATCATTGTCCCGACTACACTGCTAACGAATTGGATGAAGGAGATTAAAAAATTTGCTCCAAGTCTAAAAGCGTTTGTCTATCACGGTACCAACAGAACGCTAAATGCACTGAGCGAATCCGATGTATTGATCACCACTTATGGTGTTGCTCGTAGCGAAACAGATACTTTTAAAAAAACAAAATGGGCAGTCCTCGCCATCGACGAAGCCCAAGCTATAAAAACACCTTCGACCGCTCAAACAAAGGCTATTAAAAAATTAAAAGCGCCAATACGAATCGCCATGAGTGGAACACCTGTCGAAAATAGATTGAGCGAATATTGGAGCATTTTCGATTTTATAAGCAAAGGTTATTTAGGTAGCCTGGCAAATTTCAAAGCGGATTTTGCTAAACCGATTGAAGCGGATCGTGATCAAGAAAAACTAGATGCGTTTAAAAAAGTAACTGCGCCTTTTATTTTAAGACGATTAAAATCAGATAAATCTATCATCAAAGATCTACCACAAAAAATTGAAAAAGATCAGTTTTGTCAATTAACACTCGAGCAAACAGCAACCTATCAAAACGTTGTAGACAGCACCTTAAAAGCCGTTCAGAAAGCGGAAGGCATCAATCGAAAAGGTTTGATTCTAAAACTAATTACTGCACTTAAACAGGTTTGTAATCATCCATGGCAGTTTCGAAAAAAAGGCAGCAAGGTCCCTTCCTTATCCGGTAAATGTATGATGCTTTTTGATCTCCTCCGACAGATTCAACAGAATGGAGAAAAGACATTGATTTTCACACAGTATCAGGAGATGGGGAAATTACTGGTCGAACTTTTAGAAAAAGAATTTAACCTAAATATTCCTTTTTTACATGGTGGTGTTTCCCGTAAAGGTAGAGATGAGATGGTGGATGATTTTCAAAACAATCGTGCGACCCGAATATTAATTCTCTCTCTAAAAGCCGGAGGAACTGGCCTGAATCTAACAGAAGCAAACAATGTCATTCATTATGATCTTTGGTGGAATCCTGCTGTCGAAGCGCAGGCTACGGATCGGGCTTATCGGATTGGTCAAAAGCGAAATGTTCTGGTGCATCGTTTTATTACGCAAAACACTTTTGAAGAAAAAATCAATGAAATGCTTCAAGAGAAAAAAGAACTCGCCAATCTTACCGTTTCAACTGGAGAAAAATGGATCGGCGATTTATCGAATCAAGAACTTCGAGAACTGATAAAGTTAGAGTAAACACCCCATCTTCCACTCATTATTCTTCAACACTATTAATTCTTAACGTTTTAGACTCAAACAACATTTTATGAATAATCCAGTCTTTAATATAAAACCATTATAATAAAATGAAGAACACCGCTTTTCTAACCAGTATTTTATTTTGCTTTACATTGCTAATTTGTTTTAGTTGCGATCAGCCGAAAGATTCAGGTAATTTAGAGCACAAAGGGGATCCCGCTATTATTGACTCCAACTATATCGCCAGTAAAACAACTTATTTCACCAACAAAAATGATTCGATTTATGGAGAAGGTCTTGAAACCTTAAAACAAATTTTTCAAGAATCACAATTTGTTGTGTTTGGAGAAAGACACAACTCGCAAGCAACCTCAAATTTAATTACTGCTTTGATTCCAATCATGAATGACAACTCTTTCAACACGCTGTGTTTAGAAGTTGGACCACATTCAGCAACCAAGCTAAAAGAATTAATGGACCCTCCCCATAAGACCATTGAGAATTTGAAAAACTTTAATACAACCTATTATAACAAAGAAGTTGACAATACTTCAATACCTTTCTTTTCTGGTGTCGAAGATGCAAAATTTTTGGAAGAGGCTTCTAAATTCAACATGGATATTTGGGGATTAGATCAAGAATATTATTACTCGATTCTATTCTTAACGGATCAGTTATTATCTTATACGAAAGGAGATCAGCATTCACCACAGCTTCAAGAGTTAAAACAAAAAGCAGATAAAGTTATTCTCGAATGGTTCATAAAGGAAAATAATTCAGAAGAAGAAATAGATATTTTTAAGGAGATGCTTAATGAAGCTGACGTTCAAAATTTTTTTAATGCTATAAGTAATGCTTCCCCTGAAGCTTCAAAAATAATCGAAGACATAAAAATCAGTTGGGATATTTATTCAAGATGGAGAGATGATTCTCATGCCGATAGAATAAGCTATATGCGCAATAATTTTTCAGCTCATTATGAAGCTGAAATAGACAAAAACAAATCCGCCCCAAAAGTTTTCTTGAAATTTGGACAAGTTCATGCTTCTCAAATACTTTCCTTAGGCACTTATGATTTAGGTCATTTTCTAAATGAGAAAGCGAAAGATGAAAATGTAAATTGCACCAATATTAACTCCTGGAAAAGATACAATATAGAGGATGGAAAAGAAATTGATTATTTAACAGAATACCCGAAGTTCTATAAACGATATAAGCCATTTATTAGCCTTGGAACTCGAGATAAATGGACGATAATAAATTTAAAATCTATCCGAGATGACTTATCGAATAATATCGTTAAATTGCCAAACAATGGAGATTTCCATAAATTAAACGCTTTAATTCAAGGCTATGACTATCAATTTATAATACCCCTTGATCAAAATATCACCAGTAACATTGAGCAAGAGGACTAGTAAATACCATAGCCACAAGTAGAAATAGCTTAGAAAAACAGTAAACGATGAAAGCCCTGGTTTATGAAAAATTTCAAGGTGCTATAAACATTCAACAAGTAATTGATCCAACTCCTCAAGATCACGGTGTTGTTGTTAAAGTCAAAGCGACTGGATTATGCCGAAGTGATTGGCATGGCTGGATGGGGCATGATTCAGATATTATCTTACCGCATATTCCTGGCCATGAATTAGCGGGCACCATTGAAGCGATTGGCAAAAATGTTCAAAATTTTAAGCTAGGCGATCGTGTTACCGTTCCATTTGTTTGCGGATGTGGAAGATGTTTTCAATGTAATTCTGGAAATCATCAAGTCTGCGATCACCAGTCTCAACCGGGCTTTACACATTGGGGTTCATTTGCAGAATATGTCCGTTTAGATTATGCAGATACAAATCTGGTTAAAATTCCTGATGAGATAAATGATGTAACCGCAGCAACATTAGGTTGCCGTTTCATTACTTCTTACCGAGCAATTGTTGAACAAGGAAAAGTACAAGGAGGCCAGTACGTTGCCATTCATGGTTGTGGAGGAGTTGGATTATCTGCCATTATGATTGCCAACGCTTTTGGTGCGCAAGTAATAGCAATTGATATAAATGATGATACGTTAACTCTTGCCAAAGAAATGGGGGCGATTAAAACAATCAATGCAACACAAAGTACTGATATTGTAGAAGAGGTAAAATCATTAACAAACGGTGGCGCTCATATTTCTGTTGATGCATTAGGCAGCCAGGTCACCTGTTTCAACTCGATTGCTAATTTAAGAAAACGAGGCAAGCATATTCAAGTTGGCTTAATGACCGGAGATCATCAACACCCGAAAGTCCCTATGGACAAAGTAATGGCAAATGAATTAGAAATAATTGGGAGTCATGGAATGCAAGCGTTTAAATATACAGAAATGTTAGAGATGATAAAACATGGAAAACTAGACCCGAACAAACTTATAGAAAAAACCATAAGTCTCGAAGAAGCAAAAATAGCTTTACCAAAGATGAATGAATTTGAAAACAAAGGGGTCGTAGTCATTAATTCATTTTAAGACAACCCGTAGATAACAATATGCAAGACCTGTGTAGACATTTGAAAGAAGCCATTGAGATCAATACGGATCGAATGCCACGCTATGCAAAACTGAGTGACGGGAAGAGTCTTCCGTTTTCAAAAAAACTTATTCGTTATGAAAAACTATCTCTTTGGGGTGCCTGGATTTTTGATCGTGTCGGAGATAAATATCAGCAAAAAGGAATTCCCTATATGAAGTCTGAATTTATAGAAATGTCTTTAACTCCAGATTTTTCGTCGACCTTCCCTAAACATATCGACTATACAAAACCTTTACAAAAAGTAAATTTCCAACCTTTTTCTTCCGCTATAAAAGCAAAAATAAAAGACCAGAATTACTCTGGAATTGTTCGCTATTCTAATGAGATGCTCGAAACCTTAGATCAACAACCTCATGTCTATTGCATGATGCGGCACATCATCGAATCTTTGAGACGAATCGCTTTTTTCATTCCCATCCATGAAGAAAACTGCGCAAAGATCCAACTAAAAGCACCGACTGCATATTCTCACTTCTTACTAAAAGTACATCGCTGGAGTTTTTCGCAATCTGCTGCACTTGATGAAGCTATTGCGCCGATTCAAGAAAGTGGCGTTCCGATTCTTTTTCAGGATTTACCGCATATTGGGTTGGATTAAGTGGGG
>CAYXQH010000033.1:0-9150 GCA_964467425.1 uncultured Saprospiraceae bacterium | reverse complement strand
CTTTCAAATGAGAGTCATCGCAAAAAGGAGCAGACTTTGTCAATTTACAATTACATAAACGAACCTTACCTGTTCGCTTCGCTTCAAAGAGTAGTGGTTTAAATTTGGAGCCGTGATGCGAACTATCGCAGAAAGGTTGATTCTTACTTTTTCCGCATTGGCACCAAAGATATTTTTTGCCTTTTTCTAACTCAACCGTAAGCGGTTCCATGGTCGAAGTGCTTTCTTTTTTATAGCCTCTGGAAATCTCACTTTCTATATTTTTTGAGGCGATAGCCGGATAAAAATAAGATGCGGTCCAATCTTCTTTCGGATCGTTTTCTAAACCATATTTTTCTGGAAATCTTCTGGTAAACAAAGCCGTTCCAAAAAGTTGATCCCAAATAGAAAACATGTTTCCAAAATTTCCATTCGGATCGCTAATGCTATCTATTTTTGATTTTCCATGATGGGCATGATGAAAAGCGGGCGTAATGAAAATACGTTCTAAAATCCAGATGATCGGTTGTAGAATTTTAATTTTATAAAACGGAACATCCCATTTCAACGTGCTATGCGAACCAATAATTACAGCTTGTTTTAAAATCAAGCCTATCGCAACAGCTTTTGCACCGCCGAGAAAAACAATGATTCCAATCCACCAAATATTTGGCATTAATAAATAGTACAAGGCTGCATTTCGGTAGGAAACAAAGAAACCCATTTCTTCAGCCTGATGGTGTGGCCGATGTAGTTTCCAAAGGAATGGAGACTCATGAGCAGTACGATGATACCAATATTGTAAGACATCATCGATTAATAAATAAAAAGGCAACATCAACCAAAGACTCCATTCTGAAAAGACATATTGACTACTTTCAAAAAGTAATCCTCCGAGCAAAAAGACTGCAAAAACAATCAAGGGTTTGATCATAACAGATAAGACAAAAAAACTACCGAACTCTTGAATCCAATCGCCTTTCGTCCGTTTGCTTCTTGCCAGGTGTCCTGCAAGAACTTCCATAAGCCCAAAGATTATGAGAATCCCCATAACCAAATAGACGTCTAAGTTTTCAATTCCAAAAATTGCTTTGTCCATGCATTTAGAATTACATAAAAGTAAAATACGTGCTCAAAAATATTCTTTTTTGCTTTGGTAGAATTATGATCGATGGAAAATACGGACAATGTTTTAAACCCCAAAATAGTTGCGGTAAACTTTTCCTCTAGGCAAGAAACCTGCGTAAATAGTGGGGTATAAAGTAGCAGTAATCAGGCGATTCCCTGCTTTAAATGTAATATCATCAATGATGAGTGACGTATCTTCTGTAACTTTTCGAACAATATGTTTATGCCTCCAAAATTTTAAGGGATAAGGAAGTTTGATGCCTTCATCTATAAAGTAGGCCTCTTCTTCATTAACAGCATCTTCTGTAATTACACTAATCCATTCCGCTTTAATTGGAGCAGTAAATCGAATATGAACCCGATCTCCTTTTTTTGAACCAGTAAACTCCACAATCTCCATCTTAGCCTGCTTAGGCTTCAATGCTTCGAAAAGTTCCCGGTCAAAGCGTGCCATTACTTCTTTATAATTTCCTTTGACCTTGGTTTCAAATTTTATATTCATCAAGAATGCCTTTCAAAGAGAACATTAAATTTGTAGTTTTTGTTGGCTAACAATCACTAAATTAAAATTCTTTTAATGGTTTATCAGGTTTTGCATAGGAAAGACGCGAGATTTTATTTGTTGAATGATAAGCATCTAAACCTGAACAGGTAAGACTTCCTGCTTTTTCGATTTGTAAAAAACCATCTGGCTCTAAGCAATTTTCAGGAAAGAAAATTTCTTTTATTTCACCAATCATCATTATAGTACCATTTAGTTTTATTGGAACTTCTTCTTTAAATTCCAAACCTATCTGGACTGGGCTTTCTCCGACGAAAGGTGCTGGAAAGGACTTTCTGTATATAGAAGATAAACCGACTTCATCAAACTCTGAAATAGACTGCTCATATCTTGCGGAAGTTTGATGCGCTTGTTTAAAAATAGCTTCTGTGATATGATTGAACGTATAAAATCCAGTTTGCCTGATATTATAAAAAGTATCCCGAGTCACCGTCACGGGTCGCATAATAAACCCCATTAAAGCAGGGTTAGCACCGAGATGAAAAACAGAACTAACAATAGATAAATTGGTATTTCCTTGCTTGCTAACCGTCCCTACTAAATTTACACTTTTAAAACCACTCAATGAATTAACAAACATTGTTCGAAACCGCGGTTCCATTTCAAGAAGATCCGAATGACTAAAATTTTTCATTTTTTATACTCTTAATGTCGATAATCCTCCATCAGCACCGATGACCTGTCCACTAATCCAACTACTTTTTTTAGACAATAAAAATACTGCCAGAGCAGCAACTTCTGTTGCATCACCCACCTTCTTTAAAGGATGACGGTTGGCAGAAGCTTTTATTTTTTCTGGAGAGGATAGTAATTTCTCTACTAATGGCGTATGTGTCAATGAAGGTGCAATACAATTAACTCGAATCGCTGGCGCCCATTCTGCAGCTAAAGATTTTGTCAATCCTTCAATTGCTCCTTTCGCTGCCGCTATTGAAGCATGGAAAGGCATTCCTTGAGCAACAGCTACAGTACTAAATAATACTATTCCAGGATCACTTCCTTTTTTCAATGAGCGGTGCACTGCATGAAGCGCTCGTACGGCACCTAACAAATTAACATTTAAGTCTTTTTGAAATTCATCTACTTTGAGCGATCGGAACGGTTTAAAATTAACACTCCCCGGACAGTATACAAAACCATCTAAAGATTCAGGTATACCTTCCGGAGCAAATTCATTTTCAGTAACATCAGCAACGATATGCTGTACATTCTCCAACTGTTCCAAATTATTATTCGATCTGGATAGTACAAATACATTTGCGCCTTCAGTACTGAGCTGCTTTACTATTTCGAGCCCGATGCCTGAAGTTCCGCCAACAATAAGGTAATTTTTTCCTTTCATTTTTTTTATAATATTTGATCAGGTTTGCCTGCCTACTGGCAAGAGTTAATTCTTTGACCGCTGTCTACTTTGATATAGCAACAGGAGTCCATTGCAAAAGTTTAACGAAATGCTAATTTCTCCTCTTTCCAAAACTTTGGTATTGTTCTTGAAATAATCATGAGATAACACACTATTGAGAACATATCCATTTCTTAGCCTAGCCAACAACACCTCAGGAACATCATTTAATTAGACCATAGAAAAAGTGAACCATGTTTTTTCAAGTAAAACATAATATTGGTAAATTTTCATTGCTTTTAGTGATGATCACCTTCCTAATGCAGTCGTGTATTAGCCATAAGGAAATGGTTACCTTAAATGGTAATGAAACGCTTCCTGATGATTTCAAATCTGACAAACTCATGCATACGACTCAGATACAAGGGTATCAGGTCTACAAGATTCATCCTTATGATCAACTCATGATCAAAGTCAATGCATTTGAAGGCAGTACAGAACAGTTTCTAAATAAAGAATTTGATAATACCGGCACCGCTGTCCAACAACAACAGTTTGATCCGGCAGCTTTATATTTTAGTACCTATACAGTAGATGGAACAGGTTTTATCAATTTGCCGATTATTGAAAAGATTAACGTAAAAGGTCTAACCGTCTCACAAATCAAAGAAAAACTTGATGAAGCGTACAAACCATACCTCAAATTTGCTTCTTCTTCGGTAAAAATGGCGAATAGTCGAATTACCATCATGGGCGAAGTCAATAACCCTGGTGTACATTATTTGTACAATGATCAAAGTACCATTTTGGAAGCGATTAGCATGGCTGGTGATTTTACTGATTTTGGAAACCGCAAAAAAGTCAAGCTCATTCGAAAAACTCAAGAAGGCCTGGAAACAGTGTATTTAAACATGAGTCGATCAGAATTTTTATACTCCCAATACTACTATATTCATCCATATGATGTCATTTATGTAGAACCGACTAAGAACAAGTCAAGGCATACAGGCGCTCAATCAACCGGGGTTATTCTTTCCGGTATCTCTGTTGGTGTCCTGATCCTCAACTTATTTCTTAGCAAGTAAGCCTTTTAGCCTCGAAAAAAAGAACACCTTTTTGTACCAAAAACCTTTGTTTTTCGGTATAACCATTATAAAACCAGTACGTATTAATTGAAGCCTGAATCGGCAATAAGCTGATTACAAGGCTCTATTAGTATTTGAATGTTAAAAACAACAAGATCATGGGTGCTTCAAAACCGAAGAATTTCGGAGAGATTAATCTAAAAAGCCTTGTCAAAAAGATATACGATAGAAAGTTTTACTTTCTAGCCAGCCTATTCCTTTGTCTTTCGCTTGCTTATTTTTATGCTAAAAATGCCGTCTCACAATATGAGGTTGGCACTTCGCTTTTAATTGACCCTTCTGGAAAAAGTAGTCTTGGGGAAAGTAAATATATGGATGGTGGTGTTGGCATGGAAACCGAGAAAAACTTATACAATGAAATTGCTATTCTCAAATCTTATTCGTTGATCGAACAAGCGGTCAAAGAACTAAATTTTGGAATCTCCTATTTTTCAGGCTCCACTTTAAGCCCTCAAGAACATTATGGATATTTTCCTTTCGAAGTAAGTATTTTCAAAAACAGTCCACAACTATACGGTCAAAAATTTAAAATCGAATTCATAGGAAAGGATAAGTTTAATCTTTCAATAGAAGCTGAAAAATTTAGTGTATCAAATCCGGAAACGAAAACAACACGCGAAATAAAAAAAGATTTCGAATTTTCAAAAGTATATTCTTTCGGAGACGAAATCAAACACGATTATTTTCATTTTAAAATAGACCCTCCGTCCTATAAAGTTAGCTTAAGCGACTTTGAAGAAGCACCTTTATCTTTTCACATAAACAGTACGAATGGTTTAACAAATGAATATTATGAAAAACTAAAGGTCAGTCAGGTAGATATTCAGGCAAGCATTCTAGATATTAATTTAACAGGGCCCTGTCCAGAGAAAGAAATTGATTTCTTGACTGCACTCTCGAATGTATTCATTAATCGAAAGTCCAGTGAGCGTGATGAAGTTGCTGCAAGTAAAGAAAGCTTTATTCGATCTCAATTGCAAAACATTTCAGGTTCACTCGCAAGTGCAGAGCGTGATTTAGAAAACTTTAAACGTGGCGCCAGTGCTATTGACCTCACTAGATCAGCATCCAATGCACTAGATAAATTACAAACACTAGAAACAGAAAAAGGACAAATCGATCTTGATTTAAAATATTATCGTTCGCTTGAAAAATACATTAACGAAGCAGATGCAGTTGACAAAATTGTCGCCCCATCCGTTGCAGGAATTAATGACCCGATGTTAAGCGAAAACCTGGTAGAACTAAAACGTCTCCACAGCGAAAAGACAAGATTAGAATTTTACAAAGGTGCAAAAAGTTATGATCTGGTTTTGATTAAAGAACAAATCGGGAATACTACAAATGCGCTCAAAGAAAGTATCCGTAACTTAATTAGCTCTGCGGATTTAAAATTAAAAGATCGAAATCAGCGGATCGCAAAATTTGAATCTACCATAAGCACTCTCCCGCAAAACGAAAAAAAATTGTTGAACTTCCAACGAGAGAGCACACTTTATGGCAACATGTATAATTACCTCAACCAGGAATTAGCCAAGACGGAGCTTGCTCGAGCAGAGACTATTTCGGATACTAAAATCATAGATAAGCCTCGCCAGTATGGTGACGGCCCTGTAGCACCGCAGAAATTGTTGATTATGTTGCTTGCCGCAATAATTGGATTCATTATTCCCTTTATCGGAATTATTTTCTCTAACAACTCATTAGAAAAAATCCAACAGGCTAGTCAAATTGAAAACTATTCGAACATTCCACTGCTGACACAAATTGGAACATTTAACAATGCATTGTCTTCACTCGCTAACTATAAAACCGACTGGGAAAAAGAAGAAACGTTTAGAAATCTCAGTGCAACTTTACAATATACCATTCCTGATCAGGAACAAAATGTTATTGGTCTTACGTCTAGCCTTCAGGGAGAAGGTAAAACTTTTTGCGCCTTAAATCTTGCTGTAAATTATGCGAAAGCAGGAAAAAAGACCTTGCTAATTGACTTAAATTTTCGGAATCCAATTCTTTCCAGAGGTTTAAGTTTGCAAAACATTCCAGATTTGAAAGACTACTTAACCGATCCGGATTGTTCTGTTGAAAAAGTAACCCAACAACACCAGCAGATTCCAAATCTTTCATACATCATCATAAAGAATCCAGAAAGTAATCCACATCAGTTTCTATCCAACAAACGTCTAGATACATTGATAACTGCGCTTAAGTACGAGTACGATTACATCGTCATTGACAGCCCAGCCATAGGATTAGTTTCAGACTATTTACTGATCGCCAAACATACCGATATCAATTTGTTTATCACAAGAAAAGGGACATCCAAAATGATTCATCTGGAGGAACTGGAGACACTCATTCAAAAAGGCGACATGAAAAATCCCTTCATTGTAATGAATGGCACAGCCAATAAAACAAAAAAGTCTAAAAAATACGGCGGTGCAAATTCGACCATATTTAAAAGCCTGGTGAAACGGTTTCCTGGTTTTCGAAAATCCGTTTCTTAATCATTCTAGTCAAATAGATATCTAACGCCAACATTCATGGAAGATGAGTTTTTAGCAGTCGCCTTACCCGAAATGGATAGCATATATTTTTATGCTTATCTAGGTTTCACTTTTCTGATTGCTTTGCGTTTAGTTCTAAAAAGTCAATCCAAGTATAAATTCGAGTTGCTCTTTTTATCTTTCTTTTTAATGTCCGGTAGTATCAGCGATGTCCTGACATTCAAAGTCCCTGGCGTTTCGTTTTTCGAAATACAGCCCGATCGTTTTTTATTTTTCCTGTTCTCATTTTTTATTTTTAGAAACTTATTATTTCCAAAAGAAGAAATCAAACTTCCTTTCGGCTGGTCAATGCCCTGGTTTAAAATATTTCTATACCTCTATGCTTTTCTGGTTGTTTCCTCACAGGTTTTCCACATTTATGATGTTGGCCTTCCAGAGTTAATCACGCACCTTGTCTATGCTTTAAACATTTTGATTATCATGTACTGCGTACGAACTATGGTGGATGAAGAAACACTTCGCATCATCGGCATGTCCATTGTTATCGGAGCTGTCCTGGCAAGTTTTACTGGATTGATTCAGTTTTTCATTGACCCTATGTTTCTCAGAGTTGGTGATCAACGACTCGCTTTCGGAAGCACCATTCGTTCGAATGGAATTTTTATTAATGAATATCTAAACGCATATTTTTTGATCACAGCTATGACATGGGTTATGGTCACCTATAAAAACGGCTTGCTCAAAAACGGGCTGCTTGCTTTATTTACACTTGGTGTTCTTTTTTCATTCCAACGAATGAGTTGGCTTATCCTGACGATCGTAGTTTTTATTTACATCGTTTTTATTCAAAGAGTTGCCATTGGAAAGTTGATCGCTTTAGGCTTGACAGGAATTGCAGTCCTCATTACTATCTTTTTATTCTTCCGAGCAGACATTATGAATTCGACTTTAGTCAAACAAAGACTGTCGGAACCCATTAATAGTCGAGGTGGATATTATGCAACAGCTATCGGTAATGTTGGAAAAAAACCAATGTTTGGCTTTGGTGGAAAAAACAATGAAACCTACTACTACGCTATGCTTTTAATTACGCATGATCGGGATCGCGCGACAGGTATTACCGGCGATTTTCATAGCGGATATTTTTCAACCATGTTCTTCTATGGACTTCCCGCATTTCTGGCTTTTATCGGCATTGTCTTATCTTCTATTTTCTATTTTGGAAAACTGCTTAATAAAAATCTGATTTTTAGTATTCCCTTTTTAGTCGCTTTACTTTATGGGATCGGAAATCTTACCAATACTTTTTTACTGGATGCCTATTTGTGTTTATTGTTTGCCATTCATATGGGTATTGGTCAAAAACTCAAAGAACTTTATCATCAATCAGAAGGCGACCATTCTATTTTCAAGTTATTTAATAAAATAAGTTCATGGGCCTGATAAAATACATTAAAGGCTTATTGGACAAAGGTCATAAACGGACGGTCAAAGCCAAAAAGAATATTCTGGCCGCAGTAGTCTATAAAGGCCTGGGCGTTATTATTGGCTTTGCTTATTTCCCAATTTCTCTAGAATATCTTGGTCCTGTAAAATTCGGAATTTTCCTAACCCTTACTTCCATCATTGATTGGTTTGCTGAATTCGATATCGGTATTGGAAATGGTCTTCGAAATCGCCTTGGTGAATCTATTGCTGATGAGGATCATAAAAAAGCCAGAGGATATGTTAGCACAGCGTATTTTGCCGTCGGCAGTATCTTTTCAGGGATTGCCTTAGTCTTTGTAGCGATTAGTTTTTTACTCCCCTGGACCGACTGGTTGCAAGCCGAAGCTGGTTTGCATTCCGAAATTGCCATTGTTGCCATGCTCATGTTTGCAGCTTTTGCCATCAATTTTATTTCATCAATGGTCTATCAGATTTTCTATGCTTTGCAAAGAACGGCAATTGTTGATTTGTTTAATCTAATGACGAAAGCGTCCTTCTTAATCGTTATTATTTTTCTCATTTACTTTACAGAAGATTCGCTCATTTTATTCGGCGCAGCAAAGAGTATCACCTTTGCACTCACGCCTTTTTTGATCGGCTTATATTTCTTTCGAAAAGAATTTTTCAAATTTAGGCCTTCTTTTAAGTTGGTAAAAAAATCCTATTTTAAAAGCCTTTTTTCTCTCGGCCTTCAGTTTTTTATTATAAAAATAGCCATGGTGATTATTCACCAAACGAATAATATATTGATTGCTCGTTTTGTCTCTCTGGAAGGCGTTCCACAATATGAAGCAGCCTATAAATATCTTTCTATCTTCTTAATGCTCTTCGTCATAATGACTAATCAGTTATGGGGTGCGAGTATCGAAGCTTATAGAAAAAAGGATATGGAATGGATGAAAAAAACAGTAAATACAGTACTGAAAATTTGGTTTGCTACTATCTTTCTATCCATTCTAATGAGGAATTCACTGGTTTGATTTCACAATATTCTAA
>CAYXQH010000032.1:0-19265 GCA_964467425.1 uncultured Saprospiraceae bacterium | reverse complement strand
GAATATATAATAATTCTACTGGCTTAAATTTAGCTTTTGTCGGATGAAAAAAGACAAAAGAATAAAGCTTATTAATTTCGTTAGTCAAATGTAATTGATCGAAAGACGACTTTAATTGTATTCGAATTTTTTAATATAACATTAACAAGGAAATTAGCAATATGCGGAAAATAGGAGGCGTTTGATGGGAGCTGCAAATTCATTTTTGGCAGCTAAATGCTATCTAGGTCCTCTATTTTTAACTAAATTGCATTTAATTTTAAAACACAAACACTCACCTGATATAAAATGAGGTGAAAAGACTGAAGACTTTTTTTAATTGAAAAAAACAAATTATGAAGCAAGCATTACTTTTTTGCATATTTACTATACTTTCATTTTCGGCATTCTCGCAATGTACTCCAAATCAAATCTATCAGGATTCTGCTTTTGGTGTATATCCAGCACCGGACCCAATGGGTATGGATCTTCCTGATCAAGGAATAACCGAAAGTGCCTGTATTAACTCCGGCTATGAATTTACCTTGACATTTAAAATTCCAGAGACTTTTGCTGGCATCACATTAGATTCGATTGTTATTGCACAAACTGGGGCAGTATTAAATTTGCCAGAAGGATTAAGTTATGTATGTAATCCTGGAAACTGTGTTTTTACATCTTTGGATACCCTTGCTTGTTTGTCTATAGTGGGTACGGCAACTGATCAAAATGCTCCTGGTGATTATAACTTAATGATTGTTACGGATATCTTTACAAGTGTTATATCTCAAGAAATTACTTTCCCGACCCCCCTCGTTGATGGAGGTGATGGAGAATATATATTAACGCTTCTTGAAAACGGTGATCCGAATTGTACGATTGCCAGTGTGCAGAATGATTATATTACAAAGAATATTCGGGTTTCCAACAGCCCAAATCCTTTTAGTACAACCACGAATATTGAAGTCGTTTCTACGATTAATGAACAACTAGATTTTAGAGTATTTGATATACTTGGTAATTTAGTCCATTATAGAAAAGTTGATTTGATGGAAGGCGAGAATAATTTTGAATTTGATGGTACACATTTGTCCAACGGAATATATTCGTTTACCCTAAGTAATAACCTTGGCGCGATTACACGTAAAATCGTCGTCAGCCGATAAATACAAAAATGAAAGGTGAGGGGTGAAAAAAATTCACTCTTCACTCTCCATACCCACCCTTGACCGCTGAGAACATAAATCCCATTTTGAATTTTGTAGTATACACTATTTCGTTTTAAAATAAAAAATGGATCTATGATGAAATATCTCTACCTAAGCTTACTTTTTATTACCTGTTCTTTTAGTAACTCCTTGTGGGCGAACTGTCCAGGTTGTATCATTGATCTTCCAGCTGGAATGGCAGAAGATACCCTCTTTCTTGGAACTCCAGCCAATGGAACTACCAATATTTATTACGATGAGGATGTTAGTTTTAGAATGCCTAAAACTACTGATCCCGTCAATGAATTAGACCCAGATGTCCCTGCAGGTCTGAATATCGTAGATATTACTATCCTTGGGATTTCAAATTTGCCCCCTGGTTTAAGTTGGGAGTCTAATGAATCAGTTTATTTGCCTCAAGATGAGACAGATGGCTGTATTAAATTTTGTGGAACACCGCTTGTTCCTGGAACCTATATGATGGAAGTGACGGTTGAAGCGACTGTTTTTGTGGTAACTCAGCAAATTAGTTTTCCGATGGAAATTACTATTGAACCAGGTGCAACTACCAATGATGGTTTCTCTTTATTGAATAATGCGGGCTGTGGAGAAGTTACAGTGAGTTTTACGAATAATATTCCAAGCAATGGAAATACAGGCTATACCTACAACTGGGATTTTGGTAATGGCTTTAATTCGTCTGCTGAAAACCCTGGTGATTTGACCTATACACAGCCAGGTTCTTATGTCATCAATTATAATGCGGCGATAGATACAGTGGGGCATATCCTTACTAAAGTCCGAATTACAGATATTGGATGTTTTGATATTCCAACAGGGCCAGACTTTTCGAATAACCCGGATATGCAAATTGAGATTAAAGATGCGAATGGCGTTTTATTGTATGAGTCGGATACGATTTGGAATACGGATCCTCCAGTTGAATATGCACTAAGCTTTGAATTGACACCTGGAGAAAATTACTTGCTTAGAGTGATTGATGCGGATAGTGGAATTAATGGGGGCGATGATATTTGTGCTGAAACCAATTTCAATACAGAATCAAATGGAACGGTTTCCGGAAGTGATTGGGAGCTAGTATTTGAAATTATTAATCCAGTTGAAATGATTAGTGCTACAGATACGGTTTTTGTATATGAAGTTCCTGATCAGCCAACTGTTTTTAATTCTGGTGCAGATGAATTCTGTGCAGGAGAAACAGTTACGCTAAGTTCCTCTTATAATGATTCAAATCAATGGTACATGGATGGCGAAATAGTCATCGGAGAAACAGCAACGACTTTTGAAGTTTTTGAATCTGGAATTTATCAGGTAGAATATACTTCTGCTGATGGATGTTCTGCTATTTCGGAAGAACAATTGATTACGATCAATGAAAATCCTGAAATTCCAGAATATAGTAATACCAATAATTTGTTGAGCCTTTTGGAAAGTATTACTTATGACTTGGATATTGCGCTACAATGGTTTCAGGATGGAGTGGAATTAGTAGGGGAGACCAGTACAGAATACTGCGCCCTGGAAAGTGGAATTTATACCCTTGAGGCAACAAACACAAATACCGGTTGTGTCACCGTATTTACACAGGAAATTACTGTTGATGGCAACCTTGATTGTTTTACAAGTAATGAAAATCTTGCAAGCGAGATTGACTTAAGAATATACCCTAATCCAGTAGCTGATAGGATCAATATTTCAATGAACCTTTCAGAGGCAACAGATGTCGAAATCCGATTTTATGACATGCTAGGTAGACTTCAGAATAATGAAGTCCTGACAAGGCACGTCTATGGTACTGCCCTATTACAACCCATACCAGTCGACTATTTGCCTGCCGGAATACACTTGATAGAGCTGAGGATTAATGAAAGAACGATTGTTCAGAAATTTGTAAAGAATTAACGAAGAAATCGTTACTGTGCAAAAAATCAACAGGCGGCTGATAGGAGTATCAGTCGCCGCTTTTTATTTATAAATAATAATTTGAATAAGTGTAGTATGTATTTTAGATTCGTACTTTTTGGCATTGCCCCAAAAAGTACCAAAAAGCTCTAGGCTTGTAGATTTTTTACCTAAAACATGAAAGCCACCCCACTCACAATCCGAACCGTTCAGCCAAAGGCTTCACTTTGCGGATTGCTTTTAAATCTGCACGTTTTCATGTTTTTTAACGGTAAAACCTCTAAGAGCCGTCTTTTTATATTTAGAGTTTAACTTACAGATTTTCCAAAAAGGAAATTAATACTCCAGCCGCCACAGCAGATCCAATAACGCCAGAGATATTGCTAGACATAGCATATTGAAGAATGTGATTATTAGAATCATGTTTGAGGGCAATATCATTTGCTACCCTCGAAGCCATTGGAACTGCACTTAATCCGGTAGCTCCGATAAGCGGGTTGATTTTCTTTTTCGAAAAGACATTATATAATTTTGCTGCCATGATTCCACCGAAAATTGAAATGGCAAAAGCTATAAATCCTCCAAAGACAATCATCAGTGTTTGACCATTTAAAAAAGACTCCGCAGTCATTGTCGCTCCAACACATAAGCCAAGGAAAATAGTAGCCGCATTCATAATTGTCTCCGAAGCTGCTTTGAAAAGTCGATTCGTATCTGTTCCGATCTCCTTGACAAGGTTTCCGAAAAGTAACATGCCTAGTAAAGGGACAGAGCTTGGAACTAATAGTCCGACGATTAAACACAACAAAATTGGAAAAATAATTTTTACAGTTCGAAGATTATTGATTTGCCTTTTGCTAGGATATAATTTTTCCTGCTTTTTCATATTGATCTTAATCTCATCCTTTGTCATAGTGAAACGAACCACTAAAGGGATGATAACCGGGACAAGCGCCATGTAGGAGTAGGCAGCAATAGCGATAGGGCCTAATAAATCCGGGGCAAGTTTTATCGCAGTATAGATAGCTGTTGGTCCATCGGCTCCTCCAATAATACCAAGTGCACCAGCATCTTTTATAGAAAAACCCATTAAAACAGCAGAAATTAAAGCAGTAAAGATTCCGATCTGTGCAGCAGCACCAAAGAAGGCAAGGCGGAGATTTCTAAGCATAGGACCGAAATCTGTCATCGCTCCAACGCCCATAAATATTAGCGGAGGTAGGAGGCCGGTTTTAATCAATGTATAATAGAGCATATTCATAATTCCATACTCTTTGGCCATCTTAAAAATAGATATATCGGCAAGAACATCATCTTTTAGCTGCACGACACTCATTTCTCCACCGGGGAAGTTTGCCAGAAACAAACCAAAAGCAATCGGGACTAATAGTAAAGGCTCAAATCGCTTTTTAATGCCGAGGTATAGAAGTACAAATGCGAGTAATAACATCACCAATGTCAAAGGCTCCTCAAGGAGCTTTCTAAAGGCAGTCATCTCATATAGATTGTCAAATATTTCCATGCAGTGTCAGGTGATCTGTTGAAAGGTTGCAGAATTAAATTTACTTGATTTTAAATATTACGTCATCTTCTTCTATTTCTTCTCCATGTCTACCAAGTATTTCCACGATAGTTCCGCTTTTATCGGCAGTGATTGCATTGATAACTTTCATAGCCTCGATGTAAGCGATGGTGTCACCTTCATTTATTTTATCTCCAATTTTTTTAGGAATTTCATTTGACTCTTTAGTAAGAAAAAACTTTCCTTCTAATGGTGCCGTGATATCTTTAAGATCTACCGATCCGTTCGATGCAGCACCATTTTCGTTTTTCTGTGGGGCAGGTGCAGGAGCATTTGCATTGGAAGCAGCAGCCTGGTTTTTGTTATCATCGTAGGAAACAGAAACTTTATACTTTTCTCCATTTACATCAAGGTGTAAAACTTTAGGTTGGAAAGCCGGAGCTAGGTTTTGACTACTTGCTACTGCAATCGAAGGTGCAGTTGTTGTTGGAGCATTTGCTTTTTCCTTTCTAGCTTTTATATCCGCCAGGAATTTCTCTTTGGCTTTTCCAGATTTATAATCTTCATATTGAGAAGGGTGCATGGCATATTCTAAAAGCTCCTCATCATCTTCTCCGTAATCCCAGCCTTTTTCATCCATCTTAGCTGCAAAGAACTCTAATTCATCCGGATATAAATCCTGTGGATTTCCAGTATAAAAATCACGATTTTGCTTTTGAGCCATGAGTTTTAAATCATCACCTATCGGTCCGGCTAATTGTCCTGAACGACCTAAAAGCATCCCCCAGGTATTTTCATCAACCATAGACCAACGCTCTTTTCCTTTGATCATTTGCAGCACATTCATCAAGGCTACATTCTTGACATATTGACTAAATGGCGTTACTAAACATGGGTAACCCAGTTTTGGCCAAACAAATTCTACTTCTTCAAAAAGTTTAATTAAAAGGGTTTCTTGTGTAATTGGTTTCTTATTTCGCTTGCCTAACCATTTATTGATGCTCTTCAAATTGTCTTCCAGGTCAGCCATCAAACTACCCATCATCCCACCAGGTAAGCCCGGACCAATCAATAAAGAATTCATCTTTCGATTCATTGGGTTGATGTAATAGCCCAGAAAGTCATCCATAAATTCTTGAGAGAGACTTCTGGCTTCCATATAGGCTTTGGAATTGAAATCTTTTACGATAAAACCAGCATCCTTAAGCATGGCATGAATAGTCAAAAGATCTGCATGGCCTGTTCCCCAGGAAAGTGGTTCCATTCCGACATCAATATAATCCGCGCCGTTTTTGGCTGCTTCCAGGCTTGATGCAACAGAAAGTCCTGGTGTAGAATGTCCATGATATTGAACTAAGATATTAGGATGACGATCTTTGATCCCGGCTACAATTTTTCCAACAGAAACGGGGCGACCAATTCCTGCCATATCTTTGATACAAATCTCTTCAGCACCAAGCTCAATGTATTGGTCCGCCAGATTAATATAATAATCGACATTGTGAATAGGAGAGAAGGTTAAACTCAAGGCTCCCTGTGCAATCATTCCACCAGCTTTTGCAAATTTGAAAGAGTTGGCAAGATTCTGAGGGTTATTGAGCCCATCAAAAGATCGAGCGATATCAGTTCCTTGTTTCTTTTTTACTTTAAACATTAAGGCACGTACATCGGCAGGTACCGGAGACATTCGGATTCCATTCAATCCTCTTTCCAGCATTTGGGTTTGAATACCCGCATCATTAAACGGTTGTGTCCATTTTCGAACGGCATTGTTAGGGTTTTCTCCGAAGAGTAAATTCACTTGTTCAAAACCACCACCATTTGTTTCAACTCTGTCAAAACATCCTATATCAATAATGGGTTCTGCTATTCTTAATAGCTGGTCGACTCGAGGGACGTATTTTCCAGCGGATTGCCACATATCTCTATATACCAGGCATAGTTTAATTTCTCTTCGCATGTGTAATGGTTTAATTTCTTTAGGGCTTGCTTTACCAAGCGCTATTCTATTCTCTCAATTTTTTCTGCTTTTCCTTTTCCACCCGTAAATAAATCTACCGCGGCAACAATGGCAGCGATGGATGATTTATCACTTTTAGCAAGGGCAACCGAACTAGGTGATGAAATCGAATCTCCCATCGGACGTTTAATTGCGTTGGGAGGAAAGTAAGCATTAATAATTCGGATCAAAAAGTGTCCACTTAAGACCACTAATCCAAGGATGATAAAAACGGTAATCATTCCTATCCCTAAAACTAATAAAGCTGTATTTATATCTTCATTCAAAATAATCAATTTTAAAGGCTGTAAATTTAATAAAACAAGATTAAATCAGTTCTAATTTTTAGATTAATTGTAATGTACCTGCATTTTAACCTCTACTGATTGAAAAAATCGTAATAAATAGGATTGTTTTTTATTAAAATAATAAAATAGATTGATGGATTCGATAATTAAGTCAAGGATTCAAGCCTAGTTTTTAATGATCTTCATAAAAAAAAGGCAGAAAAATATTCCTTCGAAGGGAGATAAGGATATATTTGTGCGATTTTTAAAAATGAAATTCTATAATGAGTAATCAGTTAAAAGTTTTCAAATTTGGAGGGGCATCGATTAAAGATGTTGAAGCTATTAAAAATGTATCTTCTATTTTAAAAAAATATAAGGAGGATCGTTTGTTAATCGTCGTTTCTGCAATGGGGAAAACGACCAATGCTTTAGAAAAAGTTTTAGAATCTTATACCAGTGAAGATGGAAAAGCTTTTGAAATTTATGAACAAATTAAGGAAGAACATCAAGAACTATTAACTGCTTTATTTCCGAAAGAGCATGAAATATTTGCTAGTGTTAATGATGCTTTTATAGAGATTGAATGGGTGATTGAAGAACCACCTCAAGATGAATATGATTATTTATACGATCAAATAGTTTCTGTTGGAGAGCTGGTGTCTTCTAAAATCATTGCTGCTTTTCTTCAGGAAGAAGGCTTGCAAACCAAATGGCTTGATGCACGTGATGTAATTCAAACGGATAATACCTATCGGGATGGAAAAGTGGATTGGGTAGAAACTAATAAAAGAGCAAAAGATATTGTTCCAAAATTATTGGATGAATCAAATTTTGTTCTAACTCAGGGATTCATTGGTGGAACGAGTGAGAATTTTACCACAACGCTAGGGCGAGAAGGCTCAGATTATAGTGCAGCAATTTTTTCTTATTCTTTGGATGCAGAAAGTATGAGTATTTGGAAAGATGTACCTGGTATTCTTACAGGTGATCCGAGACTCTTTGAGGAAGTTTCAAAAATTGATCGGCTCTCGTATATGGAAGCCATTGAAATGACTTATTATGGTGCAAAGGTTATTCATCCAAAAACGATCAAACCAATTCAAAATAAGAATATACCGCTTTATGTAAAATCATTTATTGATCCTGAAGGAGCAGGGACTGTTATTTCTGAAGAATCAGAGATTAGTTATCCTCCAGTTGTCGTCGTTGAAAGTGATCAGGTTTTATTACATATTTCTACTCGCGATTTTTCCTTTGTAGCTGAACATCATTTAGGACGTTTATTTCTTTTGTTCGCCAAATACCGTATCAAAATAAATATGATGCAAAATATGGCGATTAGTTTTTCAGTCTGTGTAACCAATCAACCTAAACGACTGTCTGGTCTTATCGAAGAACTGAATCAGGAATTTAAAGTTCGGAAAGATGAAAACCTGGAATTATTAACTATTCGGCATTATAAAAAAGAGATGTTGAAAAGTTTGTTGGAAGGCAAAATTGTTTTGTTTGAAGAACGTATTAGAAATACCATGCAAATGGTTGTGAAAGATATTCCGGTGATGAAGAGGAAACATTAGGTAATCGGGTAAACAGGTACACAATTAGATTTAAATTTTATAAATAAGAAATTATGAAAAATCAAATCGGGTTTTGCTTTTTAGTATTGTTAAGTCTTGTGCTTTTTACTTGTAATAATAAAGTCTTGAATACGCCTGCGGCTGGCTTTGATCTTAATGGGTCAGATAAAAAAGCGATAGCTATTGCAGATGAAGTGATGGAAGCGATGGGAGGAAGAAAAGCATGGAATGAGACGCGTTATTTGGCCTGGGATTTTTTCGGTTCTAGAAAACATCATTGGGATAAAAAAACGGGAGATATTCGAATTGATTCTAAAAAAGATAATTATACACTTTTGATGAACATTCATTCGATGAAGGGCAAACTTAAAAAGGATGGAGCAATGGTTACTCATACGGACTCTCTTGCTAAGTATATTAAAATGGGAAAAGGTGCATGGATAAATGATTCCTATTGGTTAGTGATGCCTTATAAATTGAAAGATTCCGGAGTAACCTTGAAATATAAAGGGACAGGTAAAACAGAGAAAGGCGAAGCTTCGGATATCCTGGAATTAACGTTCAAATCTGTTGGTAATACGCCAGATAATAAATACGACGTTTATGTAGATCAAAAAACGAAGCTGGTTAATCAATGGTCTTTTTATGGAAAGTATGATGATGAGAAGCCTCGATTTGTCACGGCTTGGGATGGTTATAAACAGTATGGGGAAATTATGCTTTCAGGAGGACGAAGTAAATATCAACTTACCGATATTGATGCACCGGAATCTTTACCAGCAAATTTATTTACAGATTTTTAAAATAAGGGATTCTTCCATATTCAATATCAGGACTGTTAGAAAGATTAAGGAATCACCTTCTTATTGGTTTCTTTTGCCTCATGTAGAGTTATTTTAAACACAGAGTCACAGAGGAAGAATAGGTTTTACTAAATAAATTGCTTGAATATTGACCACCTCAGTGACTCAGTGGTTAATTTTATTCTTATCACAGAGGCACTGGGATAAGAATAAAATTACTCTAATAATTACTTAGCCACTTTTCATCTTTGTGGCTCTGTGTTTTTATTATAAATAATACCTGATTCAATATTCTTTTCAGATGTTATCTACATAAGACTAATTCAGGAGCTTTGTCGAAATAACCAAAGACAATAGCATTCTGTTCGAAGTTTTGAGCAAGCTTAATTGCCTCGTTTCGGGGTATATTAAGGATTAAAAGGCTTTTTTCAGACCATTTGCCATCTTTACTTTTACCTTCTCCTTCAACATACAACAGATCACTATTTTCCACAAAATCGATCAGCGCAAAGTGCCGTCGATTGTTTTCCTGTTCCGAAATTTGAATAGAAAAAGGATTACATGCCGAAACAAAAGCCCAGGTAAAAGCATTATTGTCAAACAGAAACACCGTTAAGGCCTCATTTTTTTCACCGACCTTTAGTTCTAAAGCCGGTTTTGATGTCTTATAAAGCGTATCTTGATAGGCTGTTATTAAGGATTGGTCTATCTTATTTGAATTATATTGCATTGAACCGGTATTTTTAAGCGATTAAAATAAACAAAATTGTACCTTTGCGGAGCTTTGAAGAAAACTCAATATTTTTTAGGCAGAAATGAATCAAATAGTCGAGGCACAGAATGTTTTATTTTACTTAAAAAGAACAATAAAGATTCATTTTTGATCATAAACATACCTATTATTTAAAAGGAAATGGATAAAAATAATATTACAGGCTTAATTTTGATATTCATGTTGGTGATGGCCTGGACTTATTTTACGAAGCCAAGCGAGGCCGAAGTTGAACGTCAACAGTTTGTTCAGGATTCACTGGCACAGGTAGCAGAAGAGGAGGCTCGATTAGCTCGAGAGAACGATCAGATTGCGCAAGATGCACTTCAAGCCGAAGCGACTATACCTGACTCTCTAAAACAGATGGAACTAGCCAGTAAATATGGTGCTTTTAGTTCAAGTGCAGAAGGAGATGAAAAAATGTATACGCTTGAAAATGAATTGTTTAAAGTTGTCTTTACAAATAAAGGTGGTCGAATAAGTGAAGTGGAACTAAAAGACTATCAAAAGCTTACCTACGATAGCAGCCACAACGAAATCTATACCCCTTTAAAACTGCTGGAAGATGATAAAAACAAATTTGATTTTAATCTGAATGTTGCTGGGGCAGCAGGAGGAAAAGTAAATTCTAGCGACTTATATTTTCAAGGATCCACTAGTGGAAATACGATTACGCTCCGGGCAAATGCAAGGGAAGGCGCTTATATCGAACAGAAATACACGATTTCTCCAGATGATTATACGATTGATTATGATATTAGCCTCGTTGGCTTAGCTGCCGTTGGCAATGATGCATCCTCTATCAAATTGAATTGGGTCAACTGGCTGGACCGGATTGAATACAACACTAGTTACGAACAAAACTATACTTCGATCTATTTCAAAGAGCTGGGTGATGATACAGATAATTGCTCCTGTACCGGTGAGGATAATGAAACAGTTGATGGAAAACCTTTAAAATGGGTATCTCACTCTAATCAGTTTTTTAATTCTACCTTGATTGCAAAAGATCGATTTAATTCCGGAACACTGGATATTAAGTTAACAACAGAACAAGACGAGGATTTAAAGAAATTAAGCTCAGCATTGGTCGTTCCTTTGAATGGAAACAAGGCCTCTATGCAGTTTTATATTGGGCCAAATGAATTTGATCGCTTACGTTCCTATGAGTTAGATATGGAAGATATTGTTCCTTATGGAACGAGTATTTTTGGAACGATCAATAGATGGCTTATCCGACCGGTCTATAAATTCCTGGCATCATTTATTGGAAATGCGGGTATCGTCATTTTCCTTTTGACCTTATTAGTGAAATTGGTTTTATATCCCTTGACCTATAAGATGCTACATTCGCAGTCAAAGATGGGGGCTTTAAAACCAAGGATTGCGAAGCTTAAAGAGAAGAACCCGGATGATTCCCAAGCAGTGCAAGTGGAAACGATGAAGCTCTATCGGGAATTTGGAGTGAATCCTTTGGGTGGATGTTTTCCGATTGCTTTACAGATGCCTATTTGGTTTGCCTTATATCGGTTTTTTCCCGCGTCCATCGAATTTCGTCAGGCAAGTTTCCTTTGGGCAACAGACCTTTCGAGTTATGATGTCATTACCTATCTTCCATTTGAAATACCATTCTATGGCGCCCATGTAAGTTTATTTACTATTCTTTGGGCAGTCACTACGGTCATTTATACTTTCTATAATACAAAACATATGGACATGTCGGTCAATCCGATGATGAAGTATATGCAATACTTTATGCCAGTGATGTTCTTGTTTTTCTTTAATAATTTTGCTGCTGGTCTTTCTTGTTATTTGTTCTTTAGTAATCTGATGAATATTACGCAGACGATTGTTACCAAGGAATATTTAATTGATAAAAAGAAGATTGAAAAAGAGCTGGAAGCATATAAAAAGAAACCGAAGAAGAAAGGAGGTTTCCAGGATCGTTTAGCGGATGCGATGAAACAAGCTCAGGAAGCACAGGCGAAGAAGGAGAAAGGTAAAGGTAAGAAGAAGAAGTAGGAGGTCAGCCTTCGGCTGAAATGATGGTCCAACCTTTGGTTGGAAATGATGGTTCTTCCGCCTTTCCGACGAATCTGATATGACTATCGGAATCATCAGACCGGCGAGATGAAAATGAATGTAAGCCTTTCGCAAACGGAAATTATGATTTGCTATCCTTGAAAATGCATAGTATATGAGTACTCGTCTTTTATTTTCCTTATTTATGTTGGTCTTGATTGTTTCTTGTAATAAGAAAACAAAAGTGACAAAGGTGGAGCCAGCTCCAATACCTGAGGTAGTAGTAGAGGAGGAAGAAGAAGTTGCCGTTGAAGAAGAAGTAGAAGAAAAAGTAATTTTGATTTGCGAATTACGTCGAACCAGTTGTTATGGAAAATGTCCTTCCTATAGTATAAAGTTATATTCTGATGGCTCTGTAAATTACCATGGAAAAGCAAATGTTGAAAAACTTGGACATTATTCTGCCTATTGCAATCCTCAAAGTTTTGAAGCCATTTTTGCTGCAGCTAATGTTGCAAATTACTTTGTATTACGTAGCCAATATCCGACGGATGGACGTGTGATTCCTGATTTACCAAAAACGATTTCTTATCTAAAACGCGAAGGTTTGGAAAAGAGAGTCATCGATAATTTCGAGGCCCCTCCGAGTCTGATTAAATTTGAAAAATGGCTGGATAATTTCTTCGACGATTTGACTTGGGAGAAGGTATCAGATTAGGATCTTCTCTTTTAAAATTAAATATCCAAACCCTAAGTTTAAGTTGAGCCCCCCAAATCTCTCCGATTTCTTTCCTCTTTATTTGTAATTAGAATGTTATATGTATTTTTTCTACCAAATAAGTAGAAGTTTAGCACATATTAAAATATTAGATACTTACAGTTTTGGACTTTTTCAAAATATCATTTATTTTAGGGACCTAGTACAATCTAACTAAGAGTATATTGGTTTTTAATCTTTATATTCAGATTGTTCGCTCATATTAAAATGAATAAACACAAACTAAATTTGAGGATTGTCATCGTCGATGGCGAACCTCCTGCACAGAGACTATTGAGAAAACTCATTGAAGATGAGTATGGGGCAAAAGTCATTGTAGGAGTTGCTAGTAGCTTTAAGGAAGCTCAACAGCAGATCATTTACAATACACCGAATCTTCTCCTGTTAGATGTTAATTTATCTCCACATTCAGGCTTTGAATTACTCCAATCTATTCCCGTTGAAAGACGTACTTTCGAAGTCATTTTTATAACTAATTTCGCTGATAAAGCTATTAGGGCAATTGATTTTGCAGCTGTAGGCTATATCTTAAAACCAATAACTACCCAAGCTCTTTATACCGCAGTTGACAAAGCTATAGATGCTATTCAGAAAAAAGAAGAATTTGAACGGCTTAAAAATCTAATGGATAATTTGCAAAGTCCTATTACAGATAAACAAAAAATTACTCTTCCACTTGTGAAAGGCAGAAAGCTTACTTTAAAAGTGAAAAATATTATTCGATTAGAATCCAGTGGAGATGTTACAATGATTCATATAGACTCCAAATTGAAAAATAAAATTACGGTAAACAAAGGGCTTCAGGATTGTTTTAATTTGCTTAAAGGGTTTAATTTTTTCCAAATTCATAGACAGCATGTTGTAAACTTTGATTACATCAATGAATTTAATGCTACTATGGAAACTGTTGAATTAATATTTGATGAAGAATTACCCGTCGCCAGAAGACGCAAGAAAGAATTCCTGAATGCTTATGATGCCTATCGATCAAGATTTATCTAAATGTAAGCCCACCTGAAAGTATTGATTAATTAAGATTTATTTTTCTATCCACTCGTTTGTGTCTTCTTTTTTTGATTTACCGTTCAACGAAAAAAATGACCGTTAATCGAAAAAAGCGACCGTTCAATTTTTTTTGAAACCCTCTTTGATTTATTTCTATAAAATGTGAAGAGAAGTGTTCATATTTGTTTTACATTTAAATTACTTGGAAAGGACTTCAAAAAACCAAATGATCTTTTTATATAGTAAGGCAAATTTATTTTAGTATTTACTTTCTCAAAGTTTCGATTAGTTTTATTTGCTCTACTATATAAATTGATCACTCTTTCCTTTTCCAAAAGATTCTCTGGGACCTATTTAGATACTAAAAACTGATGTAAGAAGCTTAATGTATAAACCAGCTTTAAATTCAATATGATTCAATAAATTAAAGGGCTATTTCAATTAATTCTATCTAGTTACTCTTAATAAATGAGCCCGAGGCGACTGTTTTATCATTAAATATTTTGATGGTAAACATTCCGTTTGGAAAACTTTTTATAGGTAAGTTTTCCGAACAGCCTTTTTTAGAAATTAATCGATTTCCATTTTGATCGTAAACCTCCGTTCTTGCATTTGTACAATTTAATGAGTTGGGAGTTTTAATGCTTATAAAATCCTGAGCAGGGTTTGGAAAGCAAGTTAGACTAATTGTCTCCACATAAATATCATGAGTAGGTGTAGGAATTCCGATTAATTCCAGTTTCCATAATTTATCGGTTACCGTTTGGTTGGAAAGCATCCCACCGGCAAGATATTTAATGCTATCACTCACATTTGCGATGCCTCTTAAATCCATTGGAAGGCTGTTTAATAAATCTTCTTCGAGATACTGATCTTCCGGGCGATAAACCAAACTTCGATTATTAGGTTCTACGCCTTGGTTGTTATTATAAGCAATCCCATTATAGTTGTAGGTGTTATCTGCTCCACCCAAAAAATAAGCATTTCCATTGGCTGTGGTTGCAGCTGGGCGATAAGCTCGGAAAGGTACAGGCGCAGAAGTCCAGGTTATTTCTAATGGATTGTCGGGATTGATTGCTCCTTTTCTTAATCTCGATTGGATAGAAAAATCATTGTTTTGAGCACCACCAATAAAATAAATGGTATCTCCAACGATCGTTCCTGCCGCTCCAAAAACAGCAACCTCTACCCAGGTAATCGAAGAACCAACAAACCATTGATCTGAAACAGTATTATAAATCTGGACATCCTGAATGTTTCCAGTATTACTCCAGCCGCTAATGACATAAATCAAACTGTCTTTGACGACTTGCACCTGATCATCTATCGGAATAGGAATAGGCATCCCATCCGTCATGTAAGTATTGGTTTGTGTATTATATCTATGTACTTTTTCAGAAGATATTTCTGATCCATTGGATGCCACATGATAGCCACCAATGATATAAATAATATCGCCAACTCTATTTGCAGAAGCAGCAATTTTTCCACCATTCGAATCAGGTAACGGAGCAATGGCTTCCCAGGTATTAGTCTGTGTATTAAAACGATAAGATCGATTATGAATGCCGCTATAGATTTTAGTTTCATCGATTCCTGCAAAAGAATAGACGTAGGGAACGCCATTCACAAAACCTTCGCAAACTGCATTATTACTAATTGCTTCGGGCATTGCAGAGAGTTCTGTGATGTTCCAATGTTGAGCTTGAATGTTAGATGAACAAACGATAAAAAGCAGTACAAAAAGAATGATTCTCATGTTATACTTATTTTATTGAAAAACTTGCTTGAATATATTAGACCTGGATCAACAATTGTTGAAACCCATTACCACAAGTTATGACATAAACTTTGTTTCCGTTTCTATCTATCGTTTTAAATTCAACAGCCTGGTCATCTACACGACAAGAAGAAGGTTCGAAAGGTAGGCCATTTAGAAAAATATTGACATGTAAATAGTCGTCAGGATGTTCTCCTGTTTTATTTTGACTTAATGAAACGCTTTGCTCAGCGCCAGTAAACTGGTATTTCTTTAAACTATACTGATTGTTTTTATGTTCAAAACCATCGCCACGATCTTCGTATAATTCACTATCGCAAGTTCCGTTTTTATAATAAACATGAAGCATCAATTCATCAATGGGAGCTTCATCAGTATATTGTCGAATAGGGTAGTGTGGAATGACTGCTCCAGCTCGAATGAAAATCGGAATCTCCTGAAGTGGAGCATTGACTTCAACTTTCGATTGTCCTGTAAATTTATCCGAAGTCCAGTAATGATACCACTCTCCTTTAGGAAGATAGACTTTCTGTTTTTTTCGCTTTGCCTTTATGACCGGGCTTACAATTAAATGATCTCCAAATAGAAAATCTCGTTCTTTCTTATAAAGTTTCTTATCTGTTTGATCTTCAAAAACCATAGAACGTAACATAGGTTGTCCTGTTGTTACATATTTTTGGAAGGCGGTATACAGATAGGGGAGTAATTGATAGCGTAACTCAATAGCATGACGAGAGAGGTCGGTATATTTTTCGCCAAACGCCCAGGGCTCCTGATCCATTCGATTAAGACGTTCTTGTTCTTTTACTAATTCGCCATCGACTTCTGTAGCACCATCTGTATTATTACCCATGCTATGGACTCGATACAAAGGATGGAATACACCAAGCTGTAGCCAACGAACATAAAGTTCTCCATCTGGCAAGTCAACAAAACCACCGATATCAGAACCCGTAAACGAAAAGCCTGAAATACTCAAGCGTTGACATTGTCGATTCGCCATTTGTAAATGATCCCAATTCGCAACATTATCTCCAGTCCAAACACAGGCATAACGTTGTCCACCACTATAGGTAGCTCGCGTAATCAGAAATGGTCTGCGATGACCTTTTAAGTGTAATAAACCTTCAGTAGTCGCTTTAGACATCGCTAAGCCATAAATATTATGGGCTTTTGAATGACTACATGGATGTCCGTCATAATCATGGCGAATATCTTCCGGGAATGTTTTAGAGTTTACTTTGAAAACAGCAGGCTCATTCATATCATTCCAAAATCCTGCGATTCTGTTTTTTGAATATAACTCAGCATATTGATGACCCCACCAGGAACGAACGCCTGGTATAGTGAAATCAGGAAATACACAATTAGGTGGCCAAACCGGACCTTCCATGATTTCTCCGTCAGGTCTTTTACAAAAGAATCCTTTTTCTTTTCCTTCTTTATATACTTTATAATCTTCATCTACTTTTATACCCGGATCTATCATCACTACTGTTCTAAAGCCAATATCCCGCAATTCGCGAATCATTTGCGTTGGCTTTGGGAAGAGTTTATTGTTCCAGGTAAAAACGCGATATTCATCCATATAATCAATGTCCAGATAGAGGGCATCGCAAGGAATTTTTTTGCTTCTAAATTCTTTAGCAACTTCTTTTACTCTTGTATCAGGATAGTAACTCCATCGACATTGATGAAAACCTAATGCCCACATTGGCGGGAGTTCAGGAGTGCCCGTGATGGTAGTGTATTGAGTCGCTACTTCATTTAAATCGGGGCCATAAATGAAGTAGTAGTTTAATTCACCACCTTCAGAAGCAAAGGTTATCTGGCCATTTTTTTCGCTATTAAAATCGAAATGAGTCCGATAAGTGTTATCGAAAAATATTCCGTAACCTAGCCCATTATGGAGCCCGTAATAAAAAGGTATTGTTTTGTAAAGTGGGTCCGTATCATGACCGAAAGCAAACGCATCTGTATTCCAGTTTTGTAATTTTTGACCTTTGAGATTAAGGCTTCCAGATTTATCGCCTAGCCCGAAATAGCATTCCTTTTTTTGAGCTTTTTTAGAAACTGAAATCTTTTCCAAGCCTTTTAAAATAGCCGTTCTGGCATAAAAACCTTGGTCTTCCTCACAAATGCTTTCTCCGTTTTTAGTTTGGAAATCAACCAGCAATTTCTTTTTCTGAATAATACACTCTACAGCATCGGTGCTTATTTTATAGGCCTCTGGAGTAACTTCAAATTCTATCTTGGTTTCTATTGCCGTAAACTGTTTATCTATCGCATAAGAAAAATCTACTGGGAATTCTTTTTTTAAACTATATCTAAATCGAAAAATCCGATCAGAAAAGACTTCGACCTTTAATTGAATGTCATTTTTACAACTAAAAAGGAATACATTATTGGATATACGATTGGTGCGACTAATTTCGTCGGCGCGAAATTCTGTATAAACATCAGGATAGCGATCAGATCCTTCTGTTTGATCAATATTGACTGAAATAGTAGTAGACTTATTTTCGCTTTGAACCTCTTGCTTTTCTTCAGTTTTTGTTTCTAACTCTTTTTCAAGTTCTTTCATTATAAGGCGATTTCTTTTGTGGAAAGGCGAAACGGATACGCTTCACATATTTTTCCGCAATATAACGACTTATTTTAATATCATAGAAAGAGGAAAGAAAGAAAAAGCTTGTTAAATACAGTTTTCGGTATTAGATTTTCGAAGGAATCGAAGAACTAATACCGAATACCGATGATTTTTCAATTTAATTTTGAGAGCGTTGTCTAGCAGCAATCTTGTGTAATGATAAGATTGTTTTCTTCATCGCTTTCTTCTACTGCATTTTGGAGGTCAACCTGAGCACCCGCCCGGACGCACTGGCATGGACTTATGTTAAATTCAAAAACATGGATGTATGCTTCATTTGGTTCAATCACAGGAATTTCGACCATCTCATAGGCTCCGTCTTCACAAAACTCATATCTGGCCCATAGATCTGTTGGCTCAGAAGCTGCGCAGCCATTATTTCCTACTTTGATTGTAAAGGTCCCTGCACATACATCTAATTGATAGCTTAATACTAAATCTGCTAAACAAACTTCCTCACAGGAAGATTCTATTTCGTTTGCCTGGATAGTAGAAACAGAAAATAAAAAGGATAATGCGAATGCAAAAAGAGGTAAAAATTTCATAATATTTTTTTGTTAGTGAAAAAATGAGCAAGGCTCAGCTTTTCTACTCCCGGGATATTCGAAACGCCAAACTTGCTCTACAAAGTTGGCGCTTGAAGGAAGGCGATCCAATTACAAATAAAATTTTCTTTTCTCTATCTATTTGATAATCAAAATAGTTTGGTGTGCGCTGGAAGTATCGGTTTGTAGTTTTAAAATATAAAACCCAGCTGGAATCTGATTTAAGTTTAACCGTTGGTGATGAAATCCACTATTTTGAACTTCTTCAGAAATAAAAAATTGCTGTCCAAGATTATTAATTAGAAAAACTTTGACTGGACCAGAATAAGGAAGTTTATAACTTATGTCAGTGTAGTTTAGTGCAGGGTTGGGAGCAATACTCAAATCGAGCATTGATGAAGTTTTTTCATCT